>JAGQPK010000850.1 GCA_020426755.1 Planctomycetales bacterium | reverse complement strand
TCGATATTCGATATTCAAAGCACTTACTCTTGCATCGCATACAACAGGATGTTGATCCCGAGCTTCGCGGCATCTTCGCGCGGGTAGCCTTTGCATTCGATCGAAGCTTGATTTTCTAGCGCGCAGCTCAGATCGTAGGGCGAAAACACAACGACGAGACGGCCGTCGATCTCAATTCCTTCCATGGCGGGAGCAATTGTTTCCTGTCGCGTTGCCAGGCCCTCGGTCTCGGATCCGCGACGCGGATTATGGAGTTTCACGCGAGTCACATCGTAGCCTTGATACGCTTGTGTCCACATGGCGTGAGTCGGTGGGATTGGCTGCAGTGGGTTGTCCGGCAAGATCGCTTTCATTTCGGCACGAAAGGCGTCGACGAATTCCTGATTGGCGCAGATCGCGTCTGCCATCAGAAAGCCGCCGCGTTTCAGATACGTCGCCAACGCAACTCGCTCCGCAGGTGTGAAGCGAAAGCGGCGACGGCCATGCGTGAAGAGGATTGGGTACTCGAATAGCTTGGCGGAATCGACGGCCAACAAGTGAGTTTCCTGACCGACACGTTGATTGAGTTGCTGTCCGGCCATCTCCATCAGGTTACGCAACGCCGCCGGCGCATCGTCGCTGCCGCCGCCATGTTGCAACTTGGCGACATACAACGTACCTCGCTCGAACGGTTTGTTTACCACTTGGTTGTCTGCCAAGCGGGGCGCATCAAGCTTCTCCTTTAGTTCACGATTCGTCGCATAAGTCAGTACGTTGGCGCCGATGGCCAGCCGCGCCTGAATTGAGTTCTTAAGTTTGCCGTCCAAGGTCAGCAGCGTGCGCACGTTGCCAACTTCCCAGTAACCGGAGAGCTCCTCGGGGCAATAGACAATGCTCGTGCGACAACAGGCGTCTAGCCCGTACAGCGGCACTACGTGCTCCGCAGGAATCGGCTGTTCCGCGTACCAGATCGGATGATCAGGAGGCAACAAACGCAGTTCGTTGTCCGGAAACAACTCCACCATCAACTGACGAAAATCTCGGTCGAAGCCTGCCCCATCACAACACCGCACGGCGAAGACAAAGCCACCATGTTCGACGTATTTTTGGAGCAACTGCTTCTGGTCAGCGGTCAGATTCAACCCATCGCGACCACTCAGGTACAGCACCGGCGTCTGCAGAAGATCTTCGAGTGTCGCGGCGCGGCCGTCGATCACTTGCCAACTAAGATCGCGTTTCCAGCGACGTTCGACGTCCGCAGTCAAGTTTGCTAAATCATGCCGGTGCCGATTCCAATCGACTTCGTCGTCCACCTTCAATTTGCAGGCAACCACCGGACGGCGACCTTTCGCCAGGAATAGCAGTGACAAGGAAGTGGCAATCTCTTGGCTGCTTTCAATGCCAATTCCCTTCCAGGCGCCGCTAATTGGATCTTGCGAGCGGAGTAGAATCTCCGCGCCCTCGCGATACCAATCATGTTGACCAATGAAACGATTGGCGGTCATGCGGCCGATACGTTCCACACCATACATGTAGTAGTGATAATACGTGGCGTTTGAGATGCGGTCGTTGCGGCCGGACGAGGCGGGGTTACCCGACACACTAAAATGCTTCGCCAGCCACTCGAGTCCCCGAAACGGTATCGATTCGTCCATTTGTGGCTGACAACATTCGATCACATCGCCGCGGATTCGAGCGTCCGCCTCAGTGACTTGGCCCACGGCAATAATCGTCGAGGCAATTCCGGCACAGGTCATGCTGCCGCTGGCCGAATCACCGATCGTGTATTTCCATGCACCACTGTCTTTCAACTGAAGCCTCGTCCAATACCCGAGTGCTCGCCGCCAAACGATATCCTGCACCTCGACACCGACGCGCTCAGCCTCATACAGCGCCATCATCGCGTACTGAGTGTTCGAGGGATCGGCCGTTCCGCCGCCCAGGTAGCCCCAGCCGCCCGTGTCGTTATCGTTGGCAACTTGATTGCGCTGCAACCAAGTGACGTAGTTGCGAATCAGCGGCCGGTCGGTTTCGGGGTCCGCAGCACACAGCACCATCGTCTTGAGTGCCACCGTGTACGTCTTCATCGTGCTGGCCGGTCGACGCACCGCGGCCAAGCCACGTGTCAGCACCGGATCGTCACGATCGACTCCGCTATTGAGCAACGCCAGCGTACACAACGCGGTGACGCCACCCGGTTGGCTATCGTCGAGCTCCCAGTGCCATTCACCCGTACGTGGATCTTGCTGCTTCTTCAAGAAGGCAATGCCACGTTGAATTGCCTGGTTTACCTGTCCCGCGTCCAGCGCCGGACGTGGATCATCTCTACGCTGGGCCACAAGTGGACCCACAATCGCTAACATTAACCCAAGCGCCAGGGCAGATACGTGTCGAGAACGAGGCATCGGTTCGCTCTAACGGGGCGAGTGTTCAGGGTATTGGTGCGGACGAAAACGCCCGAATACTATCATACCGATATAATGACACAGCGAAAAACGCAGGGACGGCAGCGAGCGACGGTCGGTACTTAAATCGTCCGAGTCAACGGTAGGTAGGCTTCGATTGAGTTCGCCGCAACACGTTAGCGTCGGTTTGAATCGCCTGAAACTGTGGCTCACACCGTTCGGCGAAGCAGAGATTTAGCGCCCTTGCACGGCAGTAGGAACCGAAGCAGAGAAAGGTAACGGGCAACGGTGGCTGGTAAAACACGCAGTCTAGGCGACGTATTGCAGGAGTTCAGTCAGCATCGCATCTTGATGCAACAGGAACTGCAACGCGTCATCGTCGGTCAGCACGAGGTTATCGAGCAGTTGTTCGCCGCGATCTTCACACGCGGCC
>JAGQPK010000084.1 GCA_020426755.1 Planctomycetales bacterium | reverse complement strand
AACGGACTCATGGCCAATCAGCTCTCGAACCAAATTTCCGGGGCGTGCTTTCCGGCGCGTCCTAAAGTGAAACCAAGCTTGGAAGGTCAAGTACGAGCTTTAGCGATGAAGTTTCCGCATCTCACATGGTGCGTCTTCAAACGGTGCGGTGTTGGAGGCGTCTTCGTTGAACACTATTCCAGAAAACGGTAAATTGGTGAACCCACGGAACCGCCTGCGCTGTGAAGATTGATTAGTGTCCTTGGAAGCAATTGTTTCAACTCGTTGCGAATGGCGATAGTTCTCGCATCAACTCCCTCCGGATTGAAGCCGAGGTCCCGAAGTAGGATCCACTTTATCATTGAGCACTGCGATTGCAAAGTCCGACAGAAACGGCTTGTTTTGCTCAGGTTCAGGTGGAGGAAGCCCGGCAATGGAGCCACAATGTCCAAGTGTGCTCACGAGCGGATATCTAGCCTTCCAATCCTGCATCATATTGACCAAGCGGGAATACAAATCGTTCGGACTACATTCTCCTGTCGCCGCAATTCGTTCCATAATGACTTTTGAACTGGCCGGCGTAGCCGATGCCATTGCTTCATCAACTACAAGCGTCCGTAATATCAAACGCTGTCGGAAGTCTAAGCCATCTCGGACGTCTGGTGTGCAAAGCTCGTCAGCGGCGCACATCGAAGCACTTTCAGTTGGTTTATGGAGGCGGCGTATACCGACAACCGGATGCTGCGGCCCGAGCCGTCAATTTAGGGCGGTCGCTCGAGTTGTTCGCGATACGCGTCCAACCGCCAACACAAGATAATAAGCGTCGACATCATTCGACGCAAATCCACTCCCACAAGGCCATTTCTTTCAACGATGCCCCGGTTGCCGAATCGTCGCTACACCCGTCATGGAGTCCCCATGCGAGCCGATCGCGAGCTGAGTTCTGTCCGACACGCCGAAGTCGCCCCTCCGCGCCGCGATACAGCTGCCTCGAGCCATTGTGCGTAGTTGTCGCAGTGTGGACGCTTGTCGCTGCGACGAGGTCTTGGATTCGCCAAACGTTCTCCGTAAATACGTCAAGTAGCTGCGCGTCGAGACGGTTCGCTCGTCGCACTCCCGAACATACGTCCAAACCGAATGGTGCGACAGTTGCAATCGTCTCTCGCGCGTTCTGGGTATTTAGTCCGCTGGCCAGAAACACGGGCTTGGATGAGCGCTGAACAAACTCGGAGCTAATCTGCCAGTCGTGAACACGCCCTTTGCCGCCGAGATCTGCGATGGCGGACCCTGCGCGGCCTCCATCCAAGATAAAGGTGTGCACGTAAGGCTCGAACAATTCCATTAAGTCTAACGCCGCTCGGTTTTCCACGTGAATGACCTGCACACGCCGGACGCTCGGTATCTGCTCGATTATCCGCTCGTATTGGTTGGCTTCTGCATACTGAACGATTTGCACGGCCGTTGTGCCGCAGTATTCGACTTGATCGACGATGTCGTTTCCCGAAAGCGAAGCGGAGAGAAAAAAACTCTCTACCGCGGGAGGGACGCTCTGGGCGATCTCACTCGCCACATCCATGTCGATCGCTCGGGGACTGGAGGGCATGTCACCCAGCAATCCTAGCGCGTCCACGCCATCCGCGACTGCCAACTCTGCTTCCGCGATGGAAGAAATGCAACAGCCCTTGATGCGTGTCCTTTTCATCGTTGCCGGTCTAGCAAAATCGAAGCGGTGAAACTTCTTCGAATTCATCGTGCGACGCGACATCGGCGTTTCACTCCGGCACAGGTGATGTCGTCGCGCGTTCGTGTGTACGGAGACGCCCTTATGTATTTCGGGACCGGCAGATTGGGGATTTGATGTTCAGGGCGCCGGAGCCGTCATGATTCTGCAACTGCGGATGAGGAAACCGTATGTTCGTAGTAACTCCGACAGTGATTCCTCTGGCGAAATCGACTTCGTTTTGAATTACTGGTTGACTGCGACTGGAAGTGCCAATACATTAACACCTGCTAATTCATTGACACAATGGCCGAGTGATCATGGTTCCCAAGAAGACAGCTAGCCCCACCTTTGCACCCCGCGAAAAACAGATCATGGACGTGCTTTTCCAGTTGGGAAGAGCATCCGTCAGTGAGGTGCGCGAAAAGCTTGCCGATCCACCGAGCTATTCTGCCGTTCGCACGATGATTGGGCAGCTTGAACGCAAAGGCTACGTGCGCCGGGATCGCTCGGACGTCAAACACTACTATTCGCCCGTCGAATCGAAACGGTCGGCCGCGCGGTCGGCACTCCGTAGTGTCATCGATACTTTTTTTCCACGGTCACCGGGAGATGCGCTGGCCGCATTGATCGATGATTCGGCAATGAAACTGACTGAGGAAGATCTGGATCGGTTGGAACAAGCCATCAAGAAAGCTCGCAAGCAGGGGCAGTAGTCATGCACCAGTACGTGGATTCATCGACGCGGTTGCTGGACGTCTTGGCGAAAGCATCGCTATTTCTGACGATTGTCTGGATGGGATCAATCTTCATCCGTAAGCGCTCGGCGGCCGCGCAGCATCGCTGGTGGACGCTGGGATTTGTCGGCTGTCTTTTCGTTCCAGTTGTCTCGTTTGTCGCGCCGACGTGGACGCCTCCGCTCATTCCCACACGGGTGCAGATCGGCGGGGCGCCAAATGACGGCATGACCACGGGCTCAGTACGAACGGAACTCACTGCCGAAGATAGCAACGGTGCCGGCTTCCTCGTCGGAGTCACTCACCGTCGAGACGCTGTGCCGCGAACGACACAAACGATGTCGCGAACAGCGCGTCCGTCATCGGACGAAATACAAGACAACCTTGGGCAGACGCCGAACGTGGGTTCGGATGTCGGCCGTGCACGGCTGGGAACGGCATTCTTGAGTACAGCGGTCGAATTCTCGCGGTCCAGAATGCTGACGATTCTTTGGGGCATTGGCGCCGGCATCGTTCTACTGCGAAGCGTGTCGCAACACTGGTCACTCAACCGAATGCTGAGACGTTGCACAAAATTAGTGGACACGGACTGGGCTGCGCTGCTCCGCGAAACCGCGCAGATGCTTGGCGTTCATGGGAAGGTGGAACTGCTCGAACACAAAGCAGCTCATTCACCGGTGAGTGCCGGAGTCTGGCACCCTGTGGTCATCCTGCCAAGCGACGCGAAGAACTGGAGTGGTGAGCGGAGGCGTCTGGTGTTGCTACATGAGCTGGCGCACGTGGCAAGGAGAGACGTGCTTTCGCAAACCGTGGCGCGCTTGGGTTGCGCGTTGCACTGGTTCAATCCACTTGCCTGGTATGGTCTGCTGCAAATGCGCAAGCTACGTGAAACAGCTTGCGACGATTTGGTGCTCAGTTGTGGTCAGCAGCCAGCAGGCTACGCCGACGTTTTGCTCGACATTGCCCGATCCTACCGGCATCAGATCAACGCGACCGCCGTCGGAATGGCTCACAGTAACAATGTCGAAAGTCGGATCATGGCGATCCTCGACACGACTCGCCGTCATGTGTCGCTAAGTCGTACCGCAGCACGCGCCTTGTTCGCAATCGCGGCAGCGCTGGTCTGCCTCGTCGGCACGGCGCGGTTTCGTGCGCAGGCCGAGACACCTACCGCTGCAGCGAAGAAGGAAACAGAGCATGCAGAGAAAGCGAACGAATCCGCGGACGTCAACCTTCGCGACATGCGGATTCGAATTCTCGACGACGAGGGAAAACCGCTGGAAGGTGCGATGCTGACTGTTGGAGTCTGGTACCCCAAGAACTATGACGGCTACCGCACTCCGAAGCAGCACACTGCGACACGGCGCCCGAACTAGCTACACATTCGTGGTAGGCCTTTTAGTTCACAGCTACAATTGGTCACGTCTTCACCTTCACGCATTACAACCATCCTGGTACGAATTGTGATGAAACGTCTTGTACGCGCAGCGCTGATAGTATTGAGCTTGCTCGTCGTTGGTCGTGCGACGGCCAGTGAGTCGGTATTTCTGTCGCTGGATCCGATGCGATACGAACAGCAGGGTGCGAATTGGTACCGACCTGATGTACTGTGCCGCGAGTTGTGTCGTCAGGCGGTGTTGGTAGCTGCTCGTGATGAGCTGGGAATGCTTACTCGCGACGCCGTACTCAGGGAACCGGAGTTACCGGGAGCGATTCCACTGCGCATCGAGTTGGCCAATTTGCAGGGCGAGAAGATCGAGTATCGGCTGCACACTGGTGAAGAAATCATTTGCAATGGCGAGTTTCGTTATTCATTCGCTCACAATCATTCTGCGATGGCCATGGTCGCAACAGCGTGCGAGGAGCTTTCGCGGGGAGAATTTGCGGATGGTCTACGAAAGATAAATAACGGAGGCTCCAGCAAGGATCGCTCTGCACTATCTGCCGACTTGGTCTCGTCCAAACATCGTGCTGCCGAGAAACGACTTGCACAATGGAACTTCGCGTCCCAGTATGTGGCAGTGCGGCAGGGGCACGAGTTGTTGCGCAACGATCCGCGTTCTCTCGAAGCGTTATCGATTCTCGCGCGGGGTTATGCGAATCTCGCTGCCATGAGCGATCACTATCTGACGAACATCCGGCTGGCATTCATTGCTCGGTCGTTGATCTACTCAACACGAATGATCGGAGTTGATCCACAATCGGCGACTGGCTACCTGCATCAGGCCTACGCATTCACGCTGTTCGGACTTACGAAGGACTCGGTTTGGCAGCTTACGCTCGCTGAAGAGAAGAACTTAAGCGATGAGCCCGCCTGGTTGCCGTTGATTCGCGAGGCGAACGAATTCGACTATAAACGCCTCAAAGAGCGCATGAGGAAGAAGGATGCCAATCAACAACTGGCGGCGTACCTCACATTTAGAACGGTCGAGTGCAGTGAGTCGCAGTCCCTTACAATCGAAACTGGCAAGCTCGCGCTCGCTGTCAGTCCCGCTTGTCTGCGGATCTATGACGGAGTCCATCGAGTCGCCGGAGTCTCATATCAGCACGCGACGACTACCGTGCCGGCCGATATCTACCGTCGCGTACTTGTTGGCGCGATGCCCATGCTGAAAGCGGAATCGTCGCTTGTTGCCCCATGCTGCAAAGATGGGGAGGATTTGGCGGTCGCAAATGACCGCGCAATACTTGCCACCTGCCTGCAAACGAGCTCCGATCGAGACGACCGCGAACCGTCTGTCGCCGTATTGGGAACGATCGTTGAAGAGATCAATGTCCTGCAAATTGCGCAGCGTCTGGGTTTCTTGAGCAATTCGCTTGCGGTGGACGGCACGGAAGAGATGGAGAAGGTTCGGCCGGCGTTTCAGCATCATCCGGCCGCGGGATTCGTGGAGGCGCTGGGATACGATCGCCACAACGCGGTAGCCAAGCGACTTGCCGTGAGTAACGTCGGCTCGCCTGACTTGAGTTACATTAGTGGCTATCATCTACTCCGACGAGGTATCGATCGCGAATGGTCACTAGGCGAAAGCGACGCGAATAAATACTGGGCCTTGCTAAATTATCAGTCGACCGCCTCGGAGCTGGATTACACACTGAAGATGAAGCAGGCCAACGAAGACACTGCTGTGCAATTCGCCAAATATATGGCCGATATCAATCCGTTTTCGCCGCAGCGCGGATACGTCCTCATCAATAAGAACTGGGCGGCCGAGCGCGAGCACGTGGAGCAGTGGTTACAGCGAGCGGAGTCGCAGCCTGCAATTGCCGGAGCGCTTGCGGCTCAGTTCGAGCGTGATGATGATTTGGAAAACGCAGAAAAGTATTGGCGCATCTACATTGACGCGGCGCCAGACTATGAAGCTTATGCCGCTTTGGCCCGCTTATTGTATCGAACGGAACGCCAGTCAGAGGCGATCCAGCTCTGCCAGGAGTTTCTGAAACATGAAGACTACGGCCTGTCGCACGGGCAAATGCGCCAATTGATTGCCAACACTTACATGAATCAAAAGGACTTCAATCAGGCACTTCCGTTCGCTACGGCAGCTGCAAAGGAAACTGGGGCTGGCTGGGCAATGTTCACACTAGCGAGTTGCCTGGAAAACCTCGAGCGGTATGACGAAGCGGCCAAAGTTCTACGGGCGTGTGACGTGCGGTATCAGACGCCATACCATTATCAATTCGTCATCCGGACCGGCCGTGGAGATCTAGAGGAAGCGTGGAAGCTGCAACGACCGATCCTTCAGAAGCGACTTGGCGCTGCGTCAGCTGATTATCAACGTCATGTCGCGGTTCACGCTCTTCTTACATCGGCCTATGCCAATTCGATGCAGCCGTTGCAGAATGCCGCCGAGTTCGCGAGCACTCCGTTTCTTATCTATTATGCCGCAGTCGAAGGTGGATTGCCTCAGCTTACTGAAGCAGCGGAGGCGTTGAAGCGACAGGACGAAGCGTCGCCTGAACTCGGAGAACTTGGCAGACTAATCGTCTCCGCTCTCAGTTCGAAGCACGTGCCGTCCAAGGACTTCGAGAACCTGCTGGAGAATGCATCCTCGGCTCCGTTCCTTGGCTTGACGCACTTCTTTTATGCCTGGTGTCTTGAACAATGCGGGGAGGAACGTGAGAAAATGGTGACTCATTACACGTCGGCGACGGACTACGAACAGTCTTTACCGACGGGACTTCTCGCGTCTCAGCACCTCCGCCGAATTAAAGCGCCGCCGGCGAAGCGACAAACTTTTGTCGGATTGCAGTCACCGCAATAGTGCTCTTTGCATTTATTCAATTGGGGTGGCGGATCTTGATGGGATCGCGACTTCACGAAAACACAACTGGCCCAGATAAGCGGTTTACTTCGGCGCGCGGAGTAAATTGACGATACCGTCGCCAGTGCCCACAGCGATCAATTTACCATCCGGGCTGGCTGCGACTCGCCAGACCCAACTCGGAAACTGCCAATCCTTAATCGCTTGCCCGGTTGGCAGGTCCCACACCTTCACTCGTCCCAGGCCGTCGCCAGAGAGCAGGCGACCGTCGGGCAAAAAGTCGAGTGTGCCCACCGAAATTCCCTCCAACGAGTTCGCCATGGGAGGTTGCCCGGCTGACAGGAGTGATTTCGGTGGAGGCTGGGTGCCGGCAAGTGGCCCATCCAAGTTCCACACGAGTATTTGGCCGTCATCGCCGCTGGAGGCCAGCCATTGTCCGTCAGGTGAAAAGGCAACACAACGGGCTGCATCAAGGTGAGTTGCTAGGCTAACCAACGGCGTCAGCTTAGCCTGCTCGGTTGGGTTGTCGAGATGAAGCTGCACGTCCCAAGCGCGCACTGTCCCTCGAAAACCGGACGTGACTAATTGACGGCCATCGGCGGTGAACTTGATATCGGTGACATGCCCCGAGTCGGCGGCGACTGAGATGAGCTGCCGCGGTTCGATTTGACCATTCTCGTGTGCAGAGATGTCCCACAGACGGACGGTTCCGTCCCAGTGACCTGTGGCCAATACGTCCGCCACAGGATGGAGTTCCCAGCTCCAAATGTTATCTTGATCAAGCGATCCGGCGTCGATCGAGAAGCGAATTGTGAACGTGCCAGACGGCTCACGTCGCACTCCAGTCAGTAACTTATGCGTATCGATTAACCGTTCCACGAAGAAGAGGTTGTCATCACTCCAGCGACGAAATTCTTGAATCTCCGACGGGGCAGTTCGCAGCCAATCGGTATCTGCTGCCGGTGTTGCTGCCGCGACGGTTGCCAGCGACCATTCCTTGATTGCCTCCTCCGAGGCGGCTACGACCGTGTTCGTTTCTGGCTGAAAAACGAGACTATTCATGCGAGTCAAGTGACCGTGTGGCGCAGGACGTTGGTTAAAACGTCCGTCGGTGTAATCCCATCGCTGCAGAACGGAGTTGGTCGCCGCAACGAGCGACCGATTGTCGATGAAATCTACCGAGTACAGTTGGCCAGTTGCCAATTGTGAATGAACGCGCCACGTGCCATCTTCTAGACGCTCGTCGATGCGCAGGCTATTCGCGTCGGGAACTGCACAAAACCGTCCATTTGGACTCAGGGCGATACTTGCGAATCCAAACTTGTGGCCCGGGACAGTCACGTAATCGACTAGTTGGCCGCCCTGGAGTCTCCAACGGTGGTCCTGTGATTCGTTGCCGCTGGAGTGTTCGCTCGCACAAACGACCATCGATCGATCTGCGTCGCGAACGATGGTGAGTTTAAAGACAGGTTTGTTATTCGTCGTTGATTCGAGTCGAGGGATACTGCCGCTGATATCCCAGACACATAGCGCTGTATCTGGATATGATGCAACGAATCCGAGGTTGTCCGCTTCTTCCCCGGTCAACGTAGAAGCTGGTAAATATTCGCAGGTGACGAGATACGTGCCATCCGGTGTGAGGGCAAATTGATGTGGTGGAGAAGTTGTGAACTTGGGCAGGTCGGCACGCTTGCGCAGTCCATCATCAGCTACGTCGATCAACACGACGCCATGATCAGAGCGAATGGCCATGACGCGTCCGTCTTCTGAGTGCGAACTGTTTAGCCACGTCGTTCTTGCATTCTCGTCGATGAGTCGAAACTCATCTACCAGCCGTGGCTTACCGGCCGTGTCCCAGAGTCGCGCCGTGCCGTCAATGGACGTCGTCACAACAAGTGACGTGTTGTCGACAATGGTCACACTCAAGCACCGCTTGTCATGAGCGCGGAAACGCTGGACGCGGTATAACGAATCGGTGTCGTAGGCGGCCACGTATCCGATTGATTCGGTGAGCCAGATGCGTTCTCGGTCAGCTGAGACTTCGAGCTGAACGGGTAGCCCGGTCACGCGCGCCCGATCCTCGCCGAATGTGGCGACTAGATCATTTGCAAAGTTCCCAAGGCTTGTGTACGTAACTCGCGAATCAGATTCATCCGCCGTTGCCAAGGTGGCCAAATGAAAACTGACGACCGCGAATCCGAACGCCGCGAACATGAGCAGCCAGCCGCCAGAAGTCGCGATTTCAGCAGGCAAGAGTAGCCGACGAATGCGCATTTGGATGCTGGAACGTTTCGATCCTAGTAGGGCAGGGCTGATCGCCGATTGCTTTGACCTCACAAACAATTCGGCGGCACGCACGAGCGCATCCGCATAGCTAACCGCATGTGTGCCCGACGAAACGACAATATCGTCGCAACAATGCTCGCGCTCATCCGTCATGCGCCGGCTCACATACCAAACGGCTGGATGAAAGAAGAGCATCGCCTCGATGAAGCGTTGCACAAGTTGGCACACCGGATCATATCGTCGGATGTGAGCGATTTCGTGGGCAATGACAGCCTGGAACTGTGCAGGTGAAAGTCCCGTCACCATGGAGGGTGGTAACAGGATGAGTGGCGAAATGATGCCGAGTACGACTGGAACCGCGATTCGACAAGAGAAGGCAGCGCGCGGTGGCTTTACACCAATTGTTAGCGCCTGTTGACGAATGATCGCGTTGATTGCCGGATCACTGATGTGATCGGACGTAAGTCGTAGATAGTAGGTCGAGGCAACACCTAACGCCAATCGAGCAAGCATCAGGCAGGCACCGGCTATCCAGAGGTTCACGATGAGCGGCGAATACGAATCTGCCACCTTATCGAGCCACATTTGCTGATCCGTGCGGGTAGGATTCTCGTTGCTACGCTCGGAGATCATCGTTGGGACAGTATGGCCGGACAGCGTGTTTGACTGATCGGCAGCGGCCACGGACTGTGCCTCACGGGTCTCTGTTTTGCGAGTCATCAACGGAAATCCGCTGATCGGGGTTGGCATGACAGCACTGGGCATTGTCGATGCGTTTATGCGTGGGTAACGAGCCGTCGCCACGTAAGTTAGTGGCAGGCACGTGGCCATGAGCAACATAGAAATCACGCAAGTCGTATAGCGTGCGCGGGCGTTAGAAGTGGACAAATGACGTAGAGCGATCGCCGCCAGTAGTCCAATCACGGTGCCTTGCCAAATAAAATGGAGCAAGCACCCGGCCAAACGCTCGATGGCGATGGAGTCGTAAAGAACACGGAAGGCTTCCTGTGTTGTAAACATCACTCGGTCTCCTTGGCCTTCGAGTTGATCAACCGGCGCAGTTCCTTGATCTCGTCCGCATTGATCTCGGTGCAGTCGAACAGGCTCGAGAGCACCGCTTTGGCTGAGCCTCCAAATACACTATTGAGAACGTTCTTGAGCAAGCGTTGCGACACCGCGCCGCGTTCGACGCGAGCAGAGAAGAGAAACGCCTTTCCCACCTTCTTGCGAACAAGATACTTCTTCTTAACCATCGTATTGAGCGTCGTGAGTACTGACGTATGCGCGATGTCGCGCCCCGTCTCGGCCAGCAAATCACGAATTTCGCTGGCCGCCAAGGGAGCACGCTCCCACAGGATGTTGAGAAGTTGCAGTTCCAGATCGGTAGGTTGAGGTGACGCCGGCCGGGCCATGTGATCTCCTGTCGAAAACGTGCTCACGCTCCTATTCGTCATTCGAGTTAACTAGAAGATATCCATTCGCTGCTACATTGCAAGAGGAATCTTCGAGTTAACTCGAATGACTTCTAGGCGACTGATCTAAGCTGGTTCAGGTGTGAGGTTGGCGGGAGACACGCGGACGATCGTTTTCCGCGTTGCGTTCTCGTGCCGTAGCGCACGACGGGGCGTGACAAAGGCAGATTTGCCCCAGCTTCAAACTCGCGCCAAACGTTCTGGCAGTTGCTTTCCTTGTGTGCTTGAAGACTCCAAGCTTGACGAAAGACATGATGTGCAGTAAAGTCTGCACATTGTGCAGGAGGGAAATTGATGACATCGTTCACGCCTGGCGAACTCGCCGTCATGCAGGTCTTGTGGGAGCACGGGGAATTGAAGCCGGCAGAGGTTCAGGAACGATTTCCAGAGCCAATCAAGAATCCGGCGCTGCGATCGTATCTGAAGATTCTCGTCGACAAAGGGCATGTTTCGCGCCGCAAGGTCGGTAAGGCCTTTCTCTACAAAGCCATCACCAAACGCAATTCGGCCGAACGATCGACGCTACGCTCGCTGATTGACGCCTACTTCGACGGTTCAACGACGAATCTCATTCTCAATCTCATTCGTCGCGAAAAACTGAGCGAAAGCGAGTTGCTGGAACTCAAACGTCTTGCGGACGAACCGAACAAATCAGCAGCGGAGAAGAAGAAATGATCGCTTGGAACAGCGTCTTGCCAGCTGCAATCGAGTTGCTGCCGGCGATTACCGTGCGAGTTACGACGTTAATAGCGATCGCCTGGTGTCTCGAGTTTGCCTTGCGGCGAGTGAACCCGCGCTGGCGAATTCTTTTGTGGCGCATGACAGCCGTGTGCATGCCGATGGTTGTCGTTCTCACCACGCTAGCGCCGGCCATCTCCTGGCGAGTGCTGCCCTTGACAAACCCTGAGACGGCGAGAGAAGTGAAAGGGATTCAATACAAAGAAGTCCAAGGTGATGACGGTATTGCGACGCGGACTGACCTCAACGCGACCGTCGTACAAGCGTTTCCACGACGAACCACAAGTGATTCGTCGTCACTCGAGGCAGTTCCCATTGAACGTGCCCCAGAAGCTGAAGTGCCGCTAACGATTCCAGCAAACCAAGTAGACCGCCGCGAGGCAGTGGAGATTGTTAGCCGTCCATTTCCTTGGCAGGCGTGTGCATTGTATACGTGGATCGGCGGAGCTCTTGCGATGCTCTTACGAACCGCCTTGGGTTTTCGGCAACTCGCGCGGATTGTTGCTCAGTCGAAGTCCGCTCCTGCCAGCGTTAGAGCAGTTGCAAGCGAATTTGCCGGCATCCAGGGCATACATCGAGTGATCGACGTGCGCGAAAGCGCGGCTACAGTGGCGCCCTGTACGGTCGGCATCTTCTGTCCTGTCGTTTTGTTGCCACCAGTCATGTGTCGCGATGATGAATGCCAAGACGCGCGCCCGACGCTCGCACACGAATTGAGTCACCTCGTAGGCCACGATCTGATCTGGAATGTCATCCTTGAGATCATTACGGCAGTTTGGTGGTTACATCCGTTAGCGTGGA
>JAGQPK010000849.1 GCA_020426755.1 Planctomycetales bacterium | reverse complement strand
ACCGGCGATTTCGACGGCGATCTGGACTTCACGACGTCGGACTTGGTTAGAGCGTTGCAGACGGGTGCCTACGAAAAAGGTCCCCGTAGCGCCGTGGCGGCGGTGCCGGAACCAACCAGCTTGGTGCTGCTGACGATGGGCGGGCTGTTGCTGCTCGGTCGTCGCTCGACACGAGCTTAGTTCGCAGTTCGCCGTTACGCGTTAGCGTCGGTACTGTCCTGGCGCAGAAACCGAGTGAGGAATGCTGATTTCGAAGTGCTGATTGAGGAATGAACAGAGCAAGACTGCTCGTGCCGTAATTCAAAAAATCAAAACTCCACAATCATCAATCCTCAATCGACTGACGTTCGCCGCACACACTACGGCAGTGACAGCGATGCCTGACCTGCTGCGGAACCTCGACGCCAGACTTGCGAGAAGATGCCGAAGTCGAACACATTGGCAAAGTATCGGCTGACGGCTTCCGACGGGGTTTCTTGGAGGACGAGCATATCGCCGGGGTGTACCAGTAGGTTCTCGCGCGGGTCTCGCAACGCCCGATTCAGGTCGACACGAATGACCACTTGCTGATTGTTGGGCGTACGTCGAATGACGGTCAGCAAACTGGGATTCGAGTTCTGAATGCTCGAGAGAAATGCACCGCTCTGATTGAAATTACCGATGATCGAGCCGCCGTTGAGCACGGAGCCGCCGACACGCAGCATCGCCTCAACGACTCGTAGGTCGTTGTCGCGTGGCAAGGGAACCTCGCGAGCCGGCAGCAGACCGCCGGTATAGTAAACGTCGGTTTCGCGAGGGGGAATAAAGACGATGTCGCCCGCTCGCAGTCGGATGTCGTCTTCCGTGAAGTTCCGCGCGGACCCCGGTTCGATGCGGAGCGGAATGCGGGTGATCCTGGGCGTTGCGACGGCGCGTTGCTTCCAGTCGGCCGGTAGCGTTCCATCGCTCTTGACATCCGCTCCGCGGTAAATCACGACTTCATTCGCTGCCGTCGGGCCTGGCAGGCCGCCGGTCAACGCGAGGGCACTCAGCACGTCCGCTTCCGTTTCTGCCAGTTCTAACTCCATTCCGGTGCCTTTGGAGCGCTGACCAAGTGACGGAGCGGAGCCGAAAAGTCGATAGCTTGCGTCGTCATTGTAGGCCCGAGAACCGGGAGCGTCTTCGCGAATTACGTGGATGCGAGCTGTGCGGGCGCGGACCAGCGTCACAAGCGCTCGCAACTTTTCGGCCTTGAGAATTTGGTTCTCCACATAGGCACTTTCAATCGCGGTTTGAGCCTCCTCGACTGTCATGCCTTTGACTTTGACTGTCTTCACAAACGGCAGCGAAACGGCACCGTCCTCGCCGATCGGTACGGGAAACCCTGTGGACGGCGGGGCGTTGCCCACTTGCGGGAAATTGATCGGGAGGACTTGGTCGCGGTCCCCCAATGCTCCCTCGACATAGATGCCCAGGATGTCGCCGGTGTCCAAGCGATATGGGTCCGGCGGCGTGACCTTTAGCCAGTCCAGCGGCGTTGGCTCCAATCGCTCCACCGATGATGCCAACAGTTCGTCTGGCAACAGGTGGGCGGGAATGCCGTTGGCGACGGGATTAGTCAGCGACGCGCAACCGCCACACATTGTGATGAGTGTGATGGCGAGCAAGCCGAGGGTGCACCGGATCGATGACGTTTCGTTCATGAGTCGGTTCCGCAGTAAGCGGTTAGTGATTTCTCAACGGTTAAACCGAGTGACCGGCGAGTTGCCAAAACGCTCGGGAAGTTGCCTTGGTTGCGCTGTCTTATCGTTTAGGTTGCCATTGCGATGCGTCGGAGGGCGTGACCGCCTGCCAGCCGTCGGATGCTTGTTCCACCGCCGAATCCGGGCTGGCGACGTCCGCTTGCTTGGTCGCATTTGCAGGTGCCTTCAGTCGCGGTGCCCCGGTTGCCAGCTCGGGTTCCGGTGACTTTGTCGCGACGCGAATGCCACTCGATTGAATGAGCGGTTGCTGGGGTACGGTGCCGGTCGGCTCCCAATACGCCAGCGGTTCGATTGTCGGGTGACTGTCACCGCCATTTCCCACTGGCGGTTCAAGCGTAAATCCGCCGGAAGTTCGCAGAGGCGGAAGTGTAGGAGCCGGCGACGTGGGGGCAGCGAGCGAGCTTTGGCCCGCCGCTTCCGCCTCGCGGCCATCGGCGGAAGCTGTGGCCGCCGAGGGGGCTTGCGGCTCGTCTTGAACAGCGATCGCCCGCGCGACGTTTGCGAATGGAGTCCCGGCAAACGGATCGAAATCGCTGTTTGACCCGGACGCCAACTGCGCCATTCCGGCGGTCGTCGGCTCGCTGTGGTGCCACGGAGGGGCCGGCGGCAGGTTGCCGGCGGTCTCTTGAGGCAGCTCGTTGGGCTCGGTCTCCATGGGCTCGATTTGGTCAAGCGGGAAGGGCAGCTCTTCGCCGTCGGAGCTGTTCGGATCCGGCACTTCGGGTGCCATCTCAGGCGCGTCGCCGGTGGGCGGCAGCGGCATGTTGTCGTGGGGCAATCCAGTCCGCTCCGGCATCGGGGTTTCGTAATCCGGTGTCGTGTCCAGCGGCGAATCGGCAGGCACGGGAGTGTTGTTTTGAGCGGTGGGCGCGTTGGCCATTTCCGCGCGGACGTCCGCGGCGGTGGGATCCTCGAGCGCGAACACCGATGCGGGCACCACGGCCCGGTCGCGATAGCCCTTTTCCCGAGCAACCCGCGCTCCGTGCCGAAAGCCCTCGTACCAGCTTTGCACGGCCTGTCGCCCCGCCTCGTTGCGGTAGCCGACTCGCCAGTACTTGCGCGGCGGGACAGGTGG
>JAGQPK010000848.1 GCA_020426755.1 Planctomycetales bacterium | reverse complement strand
TCCCGACGGGGTCCCAGCCCTGCGGACAGGGCTAGGCAATCCGCTGGGGCGTTGAACCGTAACCTACGCCAATACGCCCCCGTGCCGACTCGCTTCGACGTGACGCCTTCCAGTTAATTTAGCTGGCGAATCATACGGATCAAAACATCGAGTTCGTGTTCGGACAGGAGTTTGTCGAGACCGGTTGGCATGGGCGATTGCACTGCGGTGGTAATTTCCAATTGACCGTCTACTTCGTCAATCTCATCGCGAGCAATCACGACCTGCACCAGATCGTTGGCGTCACCCCGTTTGACTAACAAGATGCGTTCCGGGGACTGCCCTACGATCTTGCCGGACTCCACCTTACCACTTGTTAACATGACGTTGACCCAGCGATGCGCGGGCGAGATGACCTTGTTCGGATCGACGATGGATTCACGGAGCAGTGCTTCGTCGCTGAGGCCGACACCAAACAATGCCGGAGCAAAAATCGTGTACTCGGCGTTTCGATAGAGTGCGTGACACTGCAGACATCCGCCGCGTTCGCGTAGTACTCGTTCGGCCAGCTCCATGTCTTCACGTCGGACGACACGACTTTCAGAAACGCCGACCGTGTCGGGGATCGGCAACTTGCTGATTTCTTCGAAGTTGGCGTTTGCACCACGGCTGACCACGTACGCGACGATGTTGCGTAGGTCCGCTTCCGTGAAATTACTAGCCAGATTTCGCGGCATGCCATGTCGATTCTGAGCAGCCACGAAGGCTTCGGGATCGAGAACCGATTCGAGCACATACTGCGCGGCAGTCAGTCCTGGCTTGCGTGTGCCGGCAATTTTCCCGAAGTCATACAAGTTCGGACCGTGATGCGTCGTAATACCTTTCTCGACGATGTGGCAGGCGCCACAGTGATCGCGGAACTTGGATTCACCGGCCGCCACGCTCACGCCATAAGCGGCTGGCTCGCGCGAGACAGCCAGTACCGTCGCCAACCAAATCACGAAGACAAGTAGGATCGCACCGACGAACCAACGCCCAGGCATAGTCTGCGATTGAGTGTTCATCAGTTGTCCGCCTGCTTCTTCAAGTGGATGCGGTAAAGCTTTTGTGCGCGGCGGGAAATCACATAGAAGTCGCCATCCTTCGACATCACCATATCGACGGGCGACGGCACCTGAGCGAAGGGAATGACGTCGGTGACCTTGAACGAATCACCTTCCTTAGCCAACTTCAGCCGCAGCACTCGGTTCAAACGAAAATCAGTCACGTACAGGCAGTTCCGATACTCCTCCGGCAGCGCCTCGGTTGTCGCGTAGACCATACCGAGGAACACGGTTTCACGCTCGCCAACAAACATGGGTGCGCGAAACCCGACTGCTTCGACGCCCTGCTCGTTGGGAATGACGAAGGGATGTCCGTAGTGCTCGCCATGCAACACATGATTGATTTCGTCGCCCGGGTTCTCATCGACGTCACTGTCGGTGGCAAAGAGCGAGTCGTCGGGGCCAAGCGTAATGGTCCACGGGTTGCGAAATCCTTTGGCAAAGATCTGCGGATTCGAGAAGTCGGGATCAAATTTCAGGATCGCGCCACCCCACGGATGTTCATCCAATGTGCGGTCCGCCGCGCTCGCGTTGGTTACGTAGAGGCTCCCATCCGGGCCGAACAACATGCCGTTGTTCTGTTGCATCGTGTCGGGAGCTCGCACGCCGGGCAAATCGGTGACGACATCATGTGCGTATTCATAGTAGCCATCGCCATCGAGGTCACGAAGTTGCGTAATTGCGCCGGTACGTTCGTAGGTTACTCGTCCCAGTTCCGCCTTCGGATAATAACCCGAGCGGGATACGTATAAGTCACCCTCGCGCACGGCCAAACCGTAACAGCGCGCCAAAATGGGAGATTCAATGACAATCCGATGTTGCCACTGCCCCGCCTCGTCACGTACGTAGCGCAGAACCACGCCGCCCCAGGCACCATGTTTCTTAAAGTAGTCGTAACACACGTACACGGCGCCAGCATCGTCGATTGCCAGTCGTAGCGGTTGGTCATCCAGCTCCGCAACCTGTTCGATCGTGAACTCGGCATTATTGACGGCCACAGCATGGCGCGTCGTGCCGGTGACTTCCTTCCAGATGAAGGCATGTCCACAGGCGACAACAATCAGTGCGGCCAACGGCAGCAGCAACCAGCGCCGCGGTTGACGGCCTTCTTCATCGTCCTCAATCGTTGCAGTCCAGACGACGTACACCCAGGTAAACGCCGCAGATGCCCCCATCAAGAGCGCAAATATCGAGCTGACATCGCGCTCACGTATTAGATAGCGGAGCACGTCGAGATAGGTCTTCTCCGGTTCGACGTGCCCACCGACGATCGTATTCACGACCACCAACGAGACGGCTACGATTGCCGGGAAAAAGAATTTGACGCGGCGCTTCCACATCAATTCCGCGATCGCAGCACAGGCCACGATCCATGTGAAGGCGGTTAGGAACAGATAGAGATCGATGGTCTTCATGGACGGCTTTGCGAAGTGGCCGAATGGAAATGCGCCACGCGGCGGCTCGACCTTCGTCGCATGTCGGCACCAGTGCTTGGCGGTCTGCGAATGTAACCTCGCACGAACGGCAACCGAGACCGTCAGGACGCGCGAAAACATCTCGCTATCCATCATTGTAATTACGAAGCGCGACTTGCAGAAGCCTGCGACGGTCTGTTCGCTTGACGCACCACTGCGGCGTAGCTATCCTCGACATCCTGCGGCGGTGCGACGTTTTGTCAGAGACAAGTGAGCAGGATCCGTTGAGAAACAAGCCGAAATTATCCGCCCGACTCAAAGG
>JAGQPK010000847.1 GCA_020426755.1 Planctomycetales bacterium | reverse complement strand
GCGTTTCACCATTTACCGCGGCAAACTGCAACGAGCGGCTGGCCGTCGCCGCCAATTTGACGCGACTGCCTTTCACGACGGACAGCGCACCGCTGCGCGCGTCGCGTTCGTATTCTGGGTAGCCCAGGTACTCCGGCAGTTCAATTTGAGCCAACAGTGCCCGCAGTTCAGGGCGAGACAGCGGGACGACTTCGATCTGACGTCGCGCATCGCCGATCGCTACCGAAACGGTTACCGGTTCCGACAACGGCGGCAATTCAAATGCGTACTGTCCATCGACAAGCTGTGCGTTGGCGGCAATGCCTTGACCGAACTGCGCGGAGCCCGCCGCAGGACGCCGCAAAGTATCGGGGGCCAGCGACATTACCATCGTGACACGTTCTCCCAACGGCACCGGCATCCGCCCGTCGCCTTCAGCAAGCTTCGTGAAGGTGTAGCGAGGAATCGCGGCCCACGGCAACAGGAAACGTTGCAGCGCGTTGACACCGGCGTGCGGTACACATAGTGCACCGAGCGCTAGCACACCGCCCACGGCAGCCAACTTGGCCCACATCCGATGACGAGGGTGCGGCACCGCATGCAGAAAGTCAACCGACTCGGTCTCATCCGCCACCTGTTGAATGGCCGCGCGACACAATTGTGGTGACGCTTGTATGTCAGTCCGATTCTGGACAAGTTCGATCACGCCCAGCAATCGGTCGCCGGCCCGCGGTTGATCGTGCGAAAGTAGCCGAGCCAACTGAGTCAACTGGCGCTGTCGCCAGACCCAGCGATAAAGCTTGAGCGGCAGGCCCAGAGCCAACGACAACAGTGAGAGTGCCAACAAACTGCCGCGCAGCCACGCGGGCGTTTCACCCCACCGATCGAACAAGAACACCAACAGAAACGCGAGTGTCGTCAACGCGGCAATCGAAAGCACCGCTTCCGCCGTCTTGATGAACCACACACGTCGCCGAAAGTCTTCCAGCTTCGTACGAAGACTTGACGGCAACTCGAACTGCAGATCGCCTTGTTCAATCTTCATCACTCGCTTCTCCAGGTCGTCGAATTCCGTGACCCTAAATCGCACCCGTCATTTTGCGACCGGCCCAAAAGATGGCCAAACCCGCAATCAATGTACCAGCCCACCATGGACTGGCCCAAATCGCTTTTCTGCGCACCGTCGCTTCGCGCGGCGGCAATTGCAGCACCACATCACAGATTGAATCGATTCGTTCGGCTGGGATCACTGCACCGCGGGTAATCGCAGCGATCTCGGCAAGCACATCGGGCCGAGCCGGTTTGCCCACCATTTCGCGCTGCGTCCCCTGCACGGGAATGACCGTTTCCAAACTTGACGAAGTCGTATCGCAATGCACCGTCAAGCGATAATCGCCAGACGTTTCCGGACGAAATCGAGACTGATACAGCCCCCAACCGTCGCCGGCCGATTGAAACTTGAGTTGCGTCGTCGCGCCCTGCGGGTCCACGAGCGTCGCGGCAACTTCGCCATTTACCAACGGCGCACCTGCCGCATCCAATACGGTGGCGTTCAGCGTGACGACGTTGCCGGATGTCGGGCGATCGGGAGTATAAAAGATCCGCAGCGATTCGCCTTCCGCCATGTGTCGCTGGTAAGCCATCCACCGCGCCACTTGCCCCCAAAAGCGATAGTGGTATTGATCTTCAACACCCTCTCGCCAACGCCACGCGCCATCAGTCCCCATGAAGAGCACCTTACCGGTGCCGAACGTTTTCGTTACCAAGATCGGCGCCCGCGACTGCTGATGGATCGCTAACACGTCGGTACCAGCGCGGGCACGATAGGCCGGCGAGCGCCATTGAAACCCCGGCAGGCGTGTCCAGATCGCCACATTCTCCTCCGGCGTATCACCGAGCTTTGTGAGCAAGCTCGATGTGCCCATCTCGGTCAGCAAATACGACGCCTTATGCCCGGTACCAAAGCCGTGAGGGTTTTGATCATCCAGCAACACCGGGTACAGATCCTTGAGCTCCGTCGACAACAGTTCGCGCTGCCGGCCGCTCATGCCCGGCAAGAAAATCAAACCGCTGGCCTGATTCTCCACAATCCCCCGAATCCGCGCACAATCTTCGGCCGTCAGTTGACTGGGACCAACGCCGACGTCGCCCAGAAAGATCACGTCGTACTCCGAGAGTTCCTCAACGGCTTGTGGGAACTGCTTCAAGTAATTGGCTCCGCCGCCACGGGCAGACAACCCAGGATGGAACAACATACAACGCACGTCGACGCCCGGATCTCGCTCCAAAGCATTGCGCAGATATCGGTACTCCCAGCGCGGAGTCGACTCGACGACCAGCACCTTGATCGACTCCTGCTTGATCGCGACAGCCACTTCGGCTCGGTTGTTCTCCTTAAGCAGTTCGTCTTGGTGCGGCGGCACATCGAGTGACACTTTCACGTCACCCACTTCATCCGGCGTCCAGAAGAACATGTCGCGAACTTGGCCTTGCGCGGGCACGACAACTTCGCGTTTCAGCGTCGCACCGGAATCCAAGGTAAGCGTGACTTCAACTTGGTAGTCGAACGCCAGAGTGCTGCGCAGCGCAAACGGAATCTGCACCGCCTTGCCGACCACGGAAAACGTCGGCGGTTCGAGTGAAGTGACTTCGATATCCGGCAGCGCTTCTTCGCTGCCCAACGGAACCGCGTACACGGGCACTTGAGCCGCACGCAATCGAGTCGCCGCGCTCGCAGGTGCATTGCCCGTGTTCCAATCACCGTCGGAGAGCAGCACCACGGCCCGCAAGTTTTCGTGACGTTTGCGAGTTTCCTCGAGAGCGGCGTCGAGATCGGTTGCGTT
>JAGQPK010000846.1 GCA_020426755.1 Planctomycetales bacterium | reverse complement strand
CCCGGCGCTGCTCCGGTGAATGGATGAACTTGTGTGTGCTGGCACTGCAACAGCCACGATATCAGTTGTGCCCGTTCCGCGTCACTCAAACCTTGACCGCCAATCGCATGAATGGCGAGCGAAGTATTCCAGGTCGCCAAGTTCGAATCGATGGGCCAACTCCCGTCCGGGCGCGCTGTCTGCTGCAGAAAACGTAGACCGGCAGCCGTGACTGGGTGCGAACCCGCGCCGATCGAGGCCAAGCTCATCACGACAAAACTGGTAAGTGGTATCGCTTCTAGATAGCCGCCACTCTCTGGTTGCATGCGTCCAAGTACGCGTCGGCTGGGGAAGATCGCTCGACGTCTTAGCCAGCGTAACAGCGGATTGCGCGGTGGACGGAAATGGTACACCGCCTGGCCTATCGCGACGAGCGCCGGTACGGCGTAACTCACGACGGGCATACGCAGAAAGCGATAAAAACGTTGCGGCGGCACCGCAAGTTCGAACGGCAACGCGGAGACCTCCGACCACGGGACCAGTCCCGCCAGGGCGGCGTTCGTCAAGATGGGAACGGCAAAGGTCTTGTCCTTGCCGTAGCGTCGTCGTACCGCTGCGATGCCTCCCATCTCAGATAGATACGCCAGCCCACGCGCGTTCCGTGCCCTGATCTCCGGCTCCAGTTCTGCCAACTCAGCGTCGACTTGCAACGCCAACGTCAAGGCGGAACAGACGAGATACGTGGTGGCCACGTTTGAGAAGCTTAAGTCCGTGTCGCCCCAACCCCCGTCGCTCCGTTGGCATCTCAACAACCAGTTGACGCCGCTGCGAATCAACTCGAGCGGCGCGAATTGATCGACTCGCGCATCGCCCGCGAGGGCTCGTCGGGAGCATGCCAGGGCACTGACCGCCGTGGCGGTCGAGACCGCCGACGATGCTAACTCGCCAACCCACGGTCCGTGCGACGACCGAGCGTCGCGCAGTTCCTGGATGACCTTGTGCGTCGCAGCTGACAGACGGGCTGAATTCATATTGAAGCAAGATCCGAGCAAAGGGTGGGGGGAGCGACGGGCTCGGTAGATGACGTGAGTATAGTCGGTGCCGACGACAAACGGTAGAATCGCTCTGGGGCCAGCCGACCCGAATTCGCAGATCAACTGCCGTGTTAGCTAGGCCCATGACTTACGACATGTCGTCATCGTAATAGGCGGTGTCGTTTGTCTAGGTGTTAACGTCAACTTCTGTACTCGCCTGCCGGAAAGATTCGAATGTATCTGCGATTCGCGAAGCGGCTATTGCTGGAAACTGACAAACGGCTGTTGTGGAAGGCAGCGTGGAATGCCGGTTTCCGCGGCATGCTTTCTGTACAGAAACACAAACGCCGACTCAAGCAAGGCCAGTTCTATCCGCCATTCATCTACATTTCATTGATCAACAGTTGCAATCTGCGCTGTCAAGGTTGCTGGGTCGATGTGGCCTCGCCGCAGCAAAAGATTGAACTCGATCATCTGAATCGAATCGTGAACGAATCCAAGGCGATGGGGAATTCGTTCTTCGGCATCTTGGGCGGGGAGCCGTTCATGCACCCGCAGTTGCTGGATCTGCTCGCACAGCACCCCGACTGCTACTTTCAGGTTTTCACTAACGGACATTTTATCGATCAGCACGTCGCACGTGAGTTGCGCCGCATTGGCAACACGACCCCACTCATCAGCGTCGAAGGCTCGGAGATCATTAGCGATCAACGACGTGGCCGCTTGCACGTCTACAGTAAGACGATGGAAGGACTGCACCACTGCCTGGAAAACAAAGTGATGACCGGGGTTTGCACGAGCCTCTGTCAAAGCAACTATCGCGATCTGCTGAGTGAAGCCTGGGTCGATCGTCTGATTGAACTCGGCGTGTTCTACACCTGGTTTCACATTTATCGACCGGTTGGTCCCGATGCGCATCCGGAGCTGGCGCTAACGCCCGAACAGCAGCGAGAAGCACGCCGCTTTGTTGTCAATATTCGCGCGAGTAAACCGATCGTCGTGATCGATGCGTACTATGACGGCGAAGGTCAAGCACTGTGTCCTGCGGCGACCGGGTTTACGCACCACATTGGACCATGGGGCGATATCGAACCTTGTCCGGTCATTCAGATCGCCAAGGAATCGATCTATGACGATCGTCCGCTGAAGGATACGTTCAACAACTCGGCCTTCCTCCGCGACTTCCGCGAGATCGCCGCCCAATCGACGCGCGGCTGCATCATTCTCGAACGGCCTGACCTGCTGAGAGAACTGGCCGACCGTCACGACGCGCGTGACACAACCGCGCGAAAGACATCGCTAATCGAACTTGAACAGTTGCAATCACGTTCGTCGCAATTCGATCCCGGTCACGAGATTCCCGAAAAGAACCTCGCCTACCGACTGGCCAAAAAGTTCTGGTTCAACGACTACGGCGCCTACGGCCGCCACTTCAAGGCCGAAAACTGGCATCGCCCGGCCAACGACAAACCGGTTGAGACGAAGGTTTAGTAACCTCGGAACGCGACGGTTTTGGAGTGCGATCGCGCAGCTATCGCTTTTCACGGATCCGGATCGCGGCGTTGATGCTGGATTCTGGCCGTTGCGCCGAGTTTCGGCATGTCAGCGACACCTTAATCGGCCGGGCAGAGACGTATCGAATTGGACGACTGATTGTTGCTCGTGGTCAATCGCTTCGATCGAAAGCGGCAGCTGTGCGGCCGCACTCCAAACCAAAGCGGTAGCTGCGCGGCCGTACTCCAAAACGTGTCGGCTCGAAGCTCACCAAGAAATCTCAGGAGTGAAGTCATCAACTACGGTGATTCGATCTA
>JAGQPK010000845.1 GCA_020426755.1 Planctomycetales bacterium | reverse complement strand
AATAGCTTGTCACCATACGCGCCGTTCTGGTGGACAAAATCAATCCCAGCGGCTGAGGTCACATCGGTGAAGATACAAGTGGGCGGCTGCATTTGAGGCATCTCACGCACTTTGACTTGCTCCAGTTGCGTCTCCTGCAAGACATCCGGTGTTGCTTTTGGAAGCAAATACCAGACGCCAATCCCCGCCAACGCCAGAAACGCCACCAGCCCAATCAATGAGCGGCGAAACGCTAACGCGATGACCTCGTCGTCTCGCTCCTCTAAGAATTCCTCGTCGGCAACGGATTGAGGATCGTGGTTGGGGTCAACTTGCATCGAAAGGGCCTCGTCGTAAAAGCATTCGCCACGCGCTGTTTAGAATTACGCCACGCTTGACATCATCAAGTCTAACTAACTTTGCCACAATCGTCAGCGAGACTCGTTCGCGTCCGTAACGTCATGTACGTCTGGCGTGGCATCGAGTTCCGGAGCACCTGGGCGCTGGAGCGGATACTTGACTACTGCTTCCGCCGCGAAATTGGCTGCAGGATAGCGTTGACGCGCTCGACCGACGGCGACACCTTGGGCATTGTCGTCCGGTTTGTAGCGAGCGTGAAGTTTTTCGTGTTCGAGCGCCTGTTGCTTGTCGCCCAGTTCAGTGAAGAGCAATTGCAAGTTGTAGTGCGCCGTGACGTTTTCCGAGTCGGTTTCCAGCACTCGTTGGAATTCGGCCACTGCCTCTCGGAAGTAGGCTTCCGCCTGCCGCCCGGTTGTCGCATCATCAACACCACGGCCCGCCATTCGCTTCCACTGACGCCCCAGGTCCAACAACACGCTGCCGTGCAGGTTACGAACTTCGTAATCCAAGCTGAAATCGAAGTGTCGCTTGATCATGTCCGCCGTGCGATCTTCCAGTACGCTACGCAGATTTTGGTCCGCTTGCTCTAAAAAGCCTTGTTGACGCGCTGCATCGCCGGCCAGCCAAGCCCACGTCCAGCGCGGGAAGTCGGGCGCTGTCTTGAACGCACCCGCGCGATTTAGTGACAAGACAGCGTCATCTAGGCGGCCTTCCGACAAGTAGACACGTGTCAGATTCATCGGGCCATCGAAGCGGCCCAACTGTTCGACATTCTGAAACGCCTCCTCCGCTTGCCGCAATTCGGCTTTGCCCTTGAGCAGCAGGCCAATGCCGTAGTCATTCCAACGTTGCCACACTGGAATCTCAGTCGCGGCGTTGGCAACTTCTGCGTCGACCCCCGCAACTGGAAACGTAATTGAATCCGATGCCATCGTGATTACGGGTAAGTCGTTTACATAAGGCCGATCTGGTTGCCAGTTGGGTAGAGGCTGCCCGAGCTTTGCATTGGCTTCGGCAACATACTGCATGTATTCCTGATCGAATTTGCGATATTGAAGTTTGACCTCAACCGTGACGGGAGCGCTGACTTCTGCCGGCACCTGGAATTCATAATGGGCCGTTTGTCCCGCACCCGGCGGGATCTGGTGGTTATACAGCGGCGTGAAGATATCCTGGGCGTTGCGACGGTTGATGCGATTGCCGTCGCGGTCCAGCATGAACACATTCACGAAGTGGGCCCAGGGGTCAACCTCGTTGCCCCGATCGGGATTCATGCCTCCTGAGCGACCAATTATCTTGCCACCACTCTTGACGGTGACATCTAGCCAGACCTCATTGGAATCGACAGTGCCTTGCGTGAAGAGATGTCCCATCTTGAGTGTGCGGATGACGGCCTCCAACAAGTATCGCTCGCCTGGCTGCAGCGTGGGCACTTCGGGACGCAATGGCGCAATGAGTTTGCCGTCGATCTCACCACCCATTCGCACTCCAAAGATATCGACGCGTGTCACGCCCTGCAAAAACTTGGCGTGGTCGTCTATCGTCTGTTGGTCTTTGTTGAACCAGCCGACGGCCGTGTTCGCCGAAGGAAACAGGTGGTTGTGGATGCTCAGTTCCTGCGCATCTTCAAAGTACTTAGCGCCAAAGTCTTCGGAGACATTCAGTGGCATATGGCATTGCGCGCAGTTGTCTTTCGCTGCCGGCGGATAGTAGAAACTTCGCGCGCCGTGACCCGATACGCCACTGAGTAAGTAAGGATCGTAGTGATTCTGTCCACGGAGAAAATCTTTGTAGTGATTCAACTCGTACGGCAGATGAACCTTGTGACAGCTAGCGCAAAACTCGGCCTCGCGAAAGAACGGCTTCTGGAATGTCTTCTTGTGAAACTCGGGCTTCGCTTTGACAAGCTGATTATTAACCCATTGCAGGATGGCGTTTTCACTGAAGGCAAACGGATAGTGCAGCGGCTCTTCGATCGTATAGTCCGCGTTGCCTCGATTACTATTGAGATTGGTGATGGCGTGGCAAGCGGTACAGGTGATGCCGGCTTTCGCCGTCGGATGCTTGACGGGATCGAAGTTCGGATCGTCGAATGCACCGCTAAAGAAGGGAACAGGGTCATGGCAACCGGCGCACCAGCGGGACGCCTGTACCGAACCGTCGCGCTTCAAGGCCACTTCGCGAGTTTCCATGACGCTGGCCAGGTACGCGGGGTTGTTGAACGAGCTAAATCGATGCGCGCTGCGACTCCATTGTCCGTGTGCGTCTTCATGACATTTGAGACAGTAGTCGTCGAACATCAGCGTTTCGGGATTGATCCACTGGCCACTCACTGTTCGCGCCAGCGATGGTTCGAAGTAAGCAGCACCGGATTCGGGGCCGACTGCATACCACTTCCGTGGATCTTGAGAATGCAGCATCACCATCGCGAGGACGGCAATGGCAACGGCCGCTCCGTAAGCGGCACCCATCCGCCATTTGATCTA
>JAGQPK010000844.1 GCA_020426755.1 Planctomycetales bacterium | reverse complement strand
GCCTTCAGCGCCGCAGTTCCAGCCGCGATTGTGATCATCACCGTCGCGATTGTCCTCGCCGTTCGCCTGATTGCGTTTGTGATGATAGGAGCACAGGTCGTGCAGCGTGAAGCCGTCGTGGCAAGTAACAAAGTTGATGGTGGCCAGTGGACGACGTTCGCGCGGAAACAAATCCTGGCTGCCGCAAAGTCGCGTCGCGAATTCTCCCTTGGCCATCGATTCGCCGCGCCAGAAATCGCGAATTGTATCGCGATATCGTCCATTCCATTCGCGCCACGGCGTGGGGAAGTTGCCCAACTGATAGCCGTGGTCGCCTAGATCCCATGGCTCAGCGATTAGCTTGGTTTGTGAAAGCACTGGATCCTGAAACAGGATTTGAAAGAAGCCGCTCAAGCGATTGAACGCATGGTGCTCACGGCCCAGGATCGACGCCAGATCGAAACGAAATCCGTCGACATGCATCTCCTCAACCCAATAGCGCAGGCTGTCGGCAATCAGACGCAGCACATTCGGATGTCGGAACTCCAGACAGTTGCCGCACCCCGAATAATCCGTGTAGTGTCGTTTGTCACGTCGCTCGAGCCGATAGTACGTCGCGTTGTCGACACCGCGCAGAGTCAGCGTCGGCCCGAGTCGGTTGCCTTCACCCGTGTGGTTGTAGACGACGTCGAGCAGCACTTCGATGCCGGCTTGATGGAACTCGCGCACCATTTGCTTGAATTCACGAACAGCCGTTTGTGGCAAGCCATCGGTGGCATAGCGTGGTTGCGGCGCGAAGTAACCGAGCGTGTTGTAGCCCCAGTAGTTTCGCAGACCGCGCTCGATCAGGAATCGATCGTCCGAGAAATACTGAACTGGCAGTAGCTCGACGGCCGTGACACCCAGTCGTTTGAAATGACTGATCATCGGCCGCGACGAGAGACCGAGATAGGTGCCACGCAACTCAGTTGGCACTTGCGGATGGAGTTGCGTCGCTCCACGAACGTGGACTTCGTAGACGAGTGACCGTTCCCAAGGCGTGCGCGGATGATCGGTCGCGCCCCAGTTAAAGCGATTATCGACAACGGCGGCGAGAGGTGCGTATGCCGCGCTGTCCCGGTCGTCGAACGTCAAATCGGCTGCTTCGGAGCCAACTTGATAACCGAACACGGCATCATGCCAGCGCACGTTCCGCGCGATCGCGCGGGCGTAGGGGTCGAGCACGACCTTGTTGCCGTTGAACCGATGTCCCTCACCCGGTTGATATGGCCCGTAAATCCGGTACCCATAGATCTGTCCCGGTGCGAGTCCCGTGACGTAGGCATGCCAGACGTCATCCGTCCGGTTAGCGAGTGGAATCGAGAAGGTTTCGCGGAGTGCTTCGGGGGAGGAAAACAAACAAAGTTCCACACGGCTGGCGTGTCGCGAGTAGATCGCAAAATTCACACCAGCCCCGTCCCAAGTCGCACCCAGCGGCCGCGGCAGGCCCGCGCGCAGTTGCACGTTCGTCATAGTTGCTCTATTCGCGCCTCAAGGCAATGTCGGCCGTTTTCACAGTCTAGCACGACCAGGGCTGGGGATTACAGTACGGGCTCCTGCCCGTAAACTGATCGTTGAACTGGCATCAACACTCGCTCTTGCAACGAGACACGCGACAGCGGCCCCTCTTCCTGTAGTACCTCGCCATCTGCTGGAGTAGAGAAGCCACTCTTCAACGCTTGCCCATACCGTGACAGTCCGCCGGGCAGTACTGACTGCAAGGCGCGGTGGCAGACAGTCTGAAATCGGATTCCAAACAAAAAGCAAGCTACGAGCGCAGTTGCCGGAAGCGTCGAAACACTTCGATTACCAGTGTCGTTCGGTCGCGAGCACCAAAACGATCTAAGATCCGCTTGATGTGAGTTCTAACCGTCGGCGCACCAATCGAAAGCTTCTTGGCAATTTCGCTGTCGGCCTGTCCAGCCACTATCAACAGCAGGATCTCAGACTGACGCTTGGGGAGGTCCAGTGAAGAAATGAGCCGTCGCCATTCGACGGCAGTGAACAGAAAGTCGTCGGGCACCTTTGTTTGAAACGGCATGCCGACTTATTCCATTCAGCGATGGTGTCGAATATCACAAGCCAGCGGCCCGTTGACTTACTTCTTACGAAAAGCCTAAACGAAGGCGATCGCCTTTGACTTCCTAGCAAATCCGCGTAGCACATTGGAAGGTCGTGTCAAAGGGGTGTGAAACGACGCGAATCTCGGCAGCACGTCATCCGATGATTGTTCGCCGAATAGCGACTCCAGAGCCATATCGCTGACCACGGCTGACGACGGCTGCCCCAGCGCGATTGTGGCCACCGGCAATCCCACCGGAGGAGACACAGTGTTCTCATCTTTAGAATCACTCTTCGATGAGTTCGGTTCCTGGGCCAGCTCCTGCAGCGCGGCACCAACTGACTGCGAAGCCAAACTTTGCGACGAGCCCGAATCCAGCGAAATTAGCGCCAACTCGGTCAGGAATGTCGATTGATTGTCGGCGACAATCAGTCGGTCGCTTAAATCAACGACGCCATCGCGATTCACATCGTATTGGTTTGCGACACTCGGGTCACTGAAGAATGTCGTTTGGTTGTCAGATACGGCGATGCGGTCATGCAAATCAACCGCCGCATTCGTCACGGAGTTGCCAGTCTCACCGATCGCGTTGCCCCAGGCATGCACGTCAGGCTCAACCAAACGCGTATTGGCGTTGGCGCGCACGACGACTTTGAGCCAGGTGTTCTTAATAAGCCCATCAGGCCACGTTAAGGTCACTCGATCGGCACCCGCAAAGCCGGCATCGAATCGCGTGGTAACCGTAGGAGC
>JAGQPK010000843.1 GCA_020426755.1 Planctomycetales bacterium | reverse complement strand
TTGCGGCGCAAATCGGTGACAGTTTTGCGAAGTATGGCAAGCACACACGGCTGCGACACACGGTGATCTTTGGTGGCGTTTCGCAAGTGCACCAGGTTGGGCCTTTACGCCAAGGTGTCGACGTATTGGTCGCGACGCCCGGCCGCCTGTTGGACTTGATGTCGCAAGGTTACGTCGATCTCTCCAAGGTCGAGATCTTGGTCTTGGACGAGGCCGACCAGATGTTGGATATGGGCTTCTTGCCTGATCTAAAGCGCATTGTCGCGCGCGTACCTGGAAAACGCCAAACACTCATGTTCTCGGCCACGATGCCGCTGGAAATTCGCAAGTTGGCGGGACAGTGGTTGCGCGATCCGGTTAGCATTGAAGTCGCTCCCGTGGCAACTCCGGCCGAGCGGATTACACAGACGGTCCGAATGGTGGAGAAGCCGCACAAAGCAGAGATGCTGTCCAGGTTTCTGCGCGAGACGCCGCGCTGCCGCACGCTAGTATTCAGTCGTACCAAGCATGGTGCTGACCGGATCGTCAGGCGTCTCGAGAAAGATGGCCTGCGGGCCGCTGCGATTCACGGCGATAAAAGTCAGGGCGCTCGAACGCGAGCTCTGGAGCAGTTCAAAGGGAAAAACCCGCCGATCTTGGTTGCTACTGACATTGCTGCCCGCGGCTTGGACATTCGTGATGTTTCGCATATCGTGAATTTCGATTTGCCGGAAACGCCCGAAACTTATGTGCATCGCATTGGGCGTACTGCGCGGGCCGGCGCTGAGGGCGTCGCATTATCTTTTTGCGCCAGCGACGAACGCCCCTTGTTGCGACAGATTGAAAAGCTGATGAACCGTCGTATCCCGGTTGAGAATTGTGGATATGAGCCACAAACCGAAACGCCGCGCCCGTCTCAACCGTCGCCGAAGCATGGCCCAGACCGGACCGGCACAGCAAAGCCCCGTAGACGTCGCCGGCGACCGGCAACCGCTGGACCGCAAGCGGGCGGACGCCGCATGCAAAAACGCAAAGCTGCTGCACCGCACTCCAAGTAGCGACTCCAAGTAGTACTCGTGACTCCAAGTACAGCTTGCGAAATCCAGGATGTCGCAACCGTCGAATGCTTGGTCAAGTCGGTAGTGGTCGGGACGCAACGCCGCCCGATCGCACGATATCGTGTGCCACACCGATTTGCCCGAGCAGCCAAATCGTAAGATAAGCGACATCCAGCTCGAACCATCGTTGCCCGTGATCCGCAGCGCGTGGGATCGCATGATGGTTGTTGTGCCAGCCATCGCCGTTACTCAATAACGCGGCAAGCCAGTTGTTGCGGCTGTTGTCGCGAGTTTCGTAGTTGCGGTATCCCCAGGTGTGCGCGGCGGAATTAACGAACCACGTGATGTGCCACACCGCGACCGTACGCACGAATACTCCCCACACTAGGATGCTCAAGCCGAATTGTAACGCTGCAGATGCACTTGCGCCGGCCAACAGGCTGAGCGCGAATGCTCCGGCAAAGACGATCAAGGCGTGCGAGAAGTACAACGAGACAAGCAACGCTGGCTTTTCGAACCGACGATAAAAGCGGTCGGAAACAATGTCCTTGGCGTATTGTCCGTACACATCGGCCCATTTGGTATCCGCCTGTTCGCAAAGTACCCAGCCCATGTGTCCCCACACGAGTGAGTTACGAGGAGAATGCGGATCTTGATCACTGTCGGAGTAGCGATGATGCATGCGATGTAGTGCGACGAATTTCGTCGGCGTGTACATCAAGCAGCAAGCACCTTGGAAAACGAAGAATCGTTCGAGCCACAGCGGACAGCGGAAGCTGCGATGTGATAGGAGCCGGTGGAAACCAATGTTGATGCCGAGTGTGCCGTAGAGATAGAGGCTGATGATCGCCACCAGCACGCCGGTCCAACTGAACAACCACGGCAGCAGCGCCAGCAGCGCAAAGACGTGAATTGAAAGCAGCACGAGCGCATTAGGCCAGTGTATCTTCTTGAAATCCATCTCAACACCGTTTCTCAGACGCCTGGGCTGACCGTTCGGTCGTACTTGCTGCCTCGCGTCACACCCGGGACGGATGCGGCGACATTTCCGAGCAACAATGCGGCTCGACGTTTGGCACTTGACCACGCAGGACACAAAGAGCAGGTACGCTTACCGCCGATAGCCGGTTCAGGATCGCTCGAGAAAATCGCAAGCATCAGGCCGCTGGTATGACGGCCTGATCTTCGCCGTGTGCTTCGTTCCTGCGTCGTGAAATTCGCCCGCAGCTTAGCTCCGTGAGGCAAACTCGAAAATCGAGCTGCGACGAAGCACTAGATCACGGTGACGGATTCAGCGCGGGGGCCTTTGGGGCCGCGGCCTTCCGTGTACTCCACGGTTTGCCCTTCACGCAGCATATCGAACGATTCGCCTTGAACAGCACTGTGGTGAAAGAACAATTCGCCACGATCACCAGCGATGAAACCAAAACCCTTGTCCGATACCAGCTTCTTAATCACACCTTGTGGCATGCGCGTCACTCCTGAGAATACGCCGAGAGAATCGATGACCACCAGCAAACCGTCACCAGCGACGATTAACAATTACAAGAAGAGAATCAACCGCAATCAGAGGATTCCTGCGGTCGTCGCGAGTGCGAACGGAGGCAACAATCTAACATCCAGCGAGAGGCCTCTTGCATCCAGTGGCCGTGCGTCAGTATACCCTTTGCCACAACCCACGGGAAGCCTTTATTCGTCGAATCACATACTATCGATCTTGGCGGTCGACGTATCCCCAAAGCGGAAACCGACGCGTCCCCGCAGCGGGAATTCGAGCGGCAGCCGTCGCATTCCA
>JAGQPK010000842.1 GCA_020426755.1 Planctomycetales bacterium | reverse complement strand
AGCTGTTCAACTCCACCAATAGCGTGCAGGCCTTGTCGGACTACTCGCTGCGAACTGACCGTGGCGCCGTGCTGCCGCTGCCCAACCGCACGATTGCGGCGCAGGGTTATACGGTGCTTGATGCTGTCGAACTGCCGTTGCAACTGAGTAAGGGCGATCGCATCTTCCTGTGGCATCAGCCCACGGGTGAGCTGCGCGATGCTGTACGAATCGACGACGTTCCGATCGCCAAGTCAACTAACTGGCAGAATCGCTGGCAAGTTGTCGATCAGATCACGCGCGGTGCGGCCAATTCATTTGCTGTTCACGATGAGCTGGTCATCAATGAGGTGATGTACCATCATCGCCCGACCTATCCGGAGCCGATCGAAGTTTCGGCGGACACGATCTTGTCATTAGGCACTGAGTGGCGTTACGCCGATGTGCCAGGAGACCTGGGCACGGCGTGGCGCGAGTCGGACTATGATGATGCGTCTTGGCCGGTCGGCCAGGGCCTGTTCGTCGTCGAAGATCCGAATGTCGCTTTGCCCGGTCCACGTGGCACGCCACTGCCAACTGGCAGGCCAACTCATTACTTCCGCACGTCATTTGAAATCCTCGGCCCGACGGACGATGTGAAGCTGAAGTTCAGCCACGTAATCGACGACGGGGCAGTGTTCTACCTTAACGGTCAGGAGTTCGCACGCGTGAATATGCGTGACGGGGAGATCACCTATGATTCGCTCGCGTTTCGATCCGTTGGTGATGCCAAACTCGTGGGTGGGATTGAGATTCCCACGTCGATGCTGCGAGCCGGTCAGAATGTTTTGGCTGTGGAGCTTCACCAGAACTCGATTAACAGCCCGGACGTCGTGTTCGGTGCGCAGATCGACGCTGCTAATCTTGTCAGCCCGGCGCAAGCCTATGAAGAATCGAGTGAAGAATGGCTCGAGCTATTCAATCGGAGTGATCGACCGGTCGACCTGACCGGATGGAAATTGGCGGATGCGGTGAAGTTCAGCTTCCGGGATGGCGCCGTTCTGCAGCCAGGTGAGTACGCGGTCGTGACTGGCGAGGCGAGTACGCTGTCGCAACTGGAGCCGACGATCCGCATTCTAGGCAGCTACGCCGGTTCGTTGAGCAACGATACGGATCGCATACAACTGCTCGATGAGGTTGGCAACTTGGCCGACGAGGTCAAGTACTTTGACGGCGGGTATTGGCCGGAGTTTGCCGATGGCGGTGGTTCAAGTCTCGAATTAATGGATCCGCACGCGGACAACAATGATGCTGCTGCTTGGCGCGCGAGCGATGAAACGGCGCGGTCCGAGTGGCGACACTACACGTATACACGCGTGGTGGCTCCTGTTGTGCTTGATCCGCCCATCAACTTTCAAGAACTGGTGATGGGGCTGTTGAGTGCTGGAGAGGTCTGGATTGACAACATCAGCGTGATTGACGATCCGGAAGGGGCGGCAACTGAGTTGATGCAGAATGGCACGTTCGAGGCTGACACCGCAGAGAGTGCGGCGGCGAAGTGGCGTGTCATGGGCACGCATGGGCGAACGCAGGTGATTGCCGATCCCACGGAACCAGACAACAACGTGATGCGGTTGATCGCCGACGGGCGTATGAATTACTTGAGCAATCATGTCGAGTCGACTTTGGCAAATGGCGCACGGTCGGTCGACGGTCGCACGTATCAGATCTCGTTCGATGCGAAGTGGATCTCGGGTACTCCTCAGTTGCACACCGAGTTGTACTACAAGGACGCGGCACGCTCGACGATCCTAGCGCAACCCGCGCAGAGCGGAACGCCGGGACGCGCGAATTCCACTGGCATGACGAATCTGGGACCCGTGGTCAGCGGTTTGCGACATGAACCGGTCGTGCCTGCGAGTGACCAAGATGTGACAATCTATGCTCGCGCGGCAGACCCGGACGGCGTTACCGCATTGACGCTCGTCTATCGCGTGAACGGCCGAGACGAACCGATCCGCGTGCCCATGATTGCTTCAGCAAGCGGCGAGTATTCGGCCACGATTCCGGCGCAGGCGAACAACACCGTTGTGCAGTTCTATGTCGAGTCAGTCGACGGTCAGAATGCAGTCGCGGTTTATCCACCGGCGGGGCCCGATTCACATGCGCTTTACAAGGTTCGCAACAACTTTGCGCGTAACGCAATTCGACACGACTTCCAGATTGTCATGTTGCCGGACGATGTAAATCGGCTACACACTCCGGTCAACATGGTTGACAATAACCATTTGGGAACGACCGTCATCTACGACGGACAAGAGGTGTTTTATGATACCGGCACCCGGTTGCGCGGCAGTATGTTTAGCCGACAGAACCGCGCGGGTACCGGCTACAACGTTCGCTTCCGCCCTGATCAACTATTTCGTGGTGTGCACGACTCGGTTGCCTTCGATCAAAATGGTGAAGAAGAAGCGCTCGTCAAATTCGTGGCTTTGCAATCGGGAAACCTGGGTGGCAGCTACAACGATGCGTTTCAACTCGTCACGCCGTCCGGTTCAGGCGGTGGTGCGACGCTAACGTACTTGGCTCGCCACAGCGATATTTTCTTGCGTGAGCAATTCGAGAATGGTGGTGACGGGACTCTGTTCAAGTTCGAAGGCATTCGTGTGTTGACGAGTACCGTCGATGGAAGGCCCGAAAGCCTCAAGTTGTATCAACCGATTGGCTGGGTCGGCAACTTCGACATTCAAGACTTGGGTGATGATAAAGAGTTGTATCGTTGGCCGTTCTTGATCAATGGCGGCCGCGATCGTGACGACTATTCGCGCATCATTGACATGGCCAAGGCGTTCAGCTTAACCGGGGATGCGCTCGAGC
>JAGQPK010000841.1 GCA_020426755.1 Planctomycetales bacterium | reverse complement strand
CGTGAAGCTCAAGTCGCCCTGGAATACGAACGCTCGGACGCCGATCCGCCAATGTCAATGTTTACTCCTCCTGGCTTCTACTCGGAGGACACTCGGGCCACAACGCCGGAGTCCCACGCCACTCACGGACTGGACGACGATCTGGATAATCGGACAATCGCTCTCACGGAATTGCGAGACGCTTGGCAGGCGTCGAACGCCAACCCAACGCTTTACGAACAGTCCGAAGCTGACGGTGATCAAACACAAACAGTGCTGTTGGATACGTACGAAGAGCCGCCGATCACGGACACTCTGGTCAATCCACAACTCGCGGAGTTGGCCTCGCAACGCGATGACACACTGACAGCGGCCACTACCGGCGAAACAGACGACGAAGACGCTGTGGACCAGGCTGATTGGTCACCCGAAGCAGCGCCACAGCCTGACTTCAGCCAAAACTCGCTTTATGCCGACGAGCACGACGACGAGTCTGAGGCCGTACAGCCAACGATCGAACCGTCCGCTGAGCAGTCTGACGTCCAACCGTCGAGCAGTTTTTCGCCCACTGACACTGCTTCCATTCTCGCGAAGTTCGGCGCCTCTTTGAGATTTGAAGAGGACGAAGAAGATGAGATGCACGAAACGTTTTCGTCGCCTGCCGATGCGGCGACTTCGATGCCAGCTTCCACGTCGTTAGGGAATAGCCCAGCGTCAGCACAAATCGAACGTCATGATGAAGACGATGAGTCTTCGATACAGTCATATATGGCAGATCTAATGCGCCGCAACGGCGTCGCATCCGGCAGCCCGGTGCCCCCCGCAGCACCCAAGCCCATGCCGGAGCCGCCGAAGAAGTCAGCGCCAAAACCGACACCTCAGTACACAGAAGAAGACGTTGCTCCTACCTCCTTAACGCCGCGAGCCAAGCTGCCCAACATCAACCTATCCGCAATGCGTGACGTGGCGAATTCCACGGCTCGTCGGGATATCACTCAACATACCGTGCGACGTGAGCGCGAACATGCGATGTTCAGTTGGGCGCTGTCCGCTGCAATGTTGGCTGTCGGAGCAGGTCTGGGCATGTTGACACAACAGCCCTTCTCGCTGGCTAACTGGGCCGCCGCAGCATGCTTTGTGGCCGCCGTGTTTTGGGCCTCGTTGGGCTTGAATCGTTGGAAGCAGGTCCGCGCGGCTCAAACGGTACCCATCGATCCTCGACAGCATCGTGACGCCACAACGGTTGATGACGATGTGATGTCGGCAGACGCCGCCGCCGAACTGCCGCTTGACGAAGAATAACGATCGATCGGCGCTCGTTGACACATTGAGCCCTCTCTCCAACCTGCCTGTTGGGGAGAGGGTTTTTTATTGGAGTTTCGGCGTTCTTGTTGCGAGTGTCGGCCGGTTAGAAGCCGCGGGCGTCGCAGATGTCCTGGAAGTCGCGAAGGTGATAGCCAATTCCGGCGTAATCGAGCACTTTGCATAGTCCCCGCAAAGCGACGCCCATACCGTCCGGCCCGCTGAAACCACCGAACTGGCCGCCGCCCTTTACGTGTGGTTCCAGGTCGAGGAAAACGCCGGGGATTCCCCGCCGCTTGAGCTTCTTCTCCAGCTTGGGAATTGCTTCGCGGAAGTCCTTCAAGATTGCCTCGTGGGCACTGTCGCCGAGATCCGCTGGCACAAAGTGCTTAAGTGCCTCTTCGTCAACGTGATCTTGACGGGCGATGCGATTCGGATGGCGATAGTCCTTGATGTGTATCCAACCCAGCCCTGGCTTCATCGCCAAGTACTGTTCGAAGACTTCCGCCGCCGAGTATCCCTGCGTGATGATGTTGCCGGCGTCAAAGATCAAGACCAACGCGGGATGGTTCACCTGACGATGAATCTCCGCCATAATCTGTCCGGTCTGGCCAACCAGATTGGCCTCGATTTCCAAGCCAAACGTCAAATCGCTACGGTGGCAAGCCTCGGCAATCTGCCCCAACTGATCGACGACCTGTGGCAAATGATCTTCGGGAGCCGTGCCTCGCGGATGATAGAAGGAAAAACCGCGAATCAGCTTCGTTTCAAAAGCATGGGCTAATTCACAAGCCCGATGAACATCCTTCGCTAAGTACTTTGCGAACGGGATGTACTCGTTCTTCGTGCCATCGTCGACATTCTGAAGTTTGATTTTTCCGATCGGTGATCCGAGCGACGCCACATTCACCCCGTACTCATCTTGCAGGTGGCGAACCTTGGTGATTTCGCTCGTATTCAGCTTCATCACATTCTTGATGCCGTTGCCGACATCGATAAAGCGAATGCTGTAGTATTGTAGCCCCATTGCCGCAAATGCCGCAAACTGTTGCTCGGCGGTCTTCTGGTTGGCTGCTTCGTCTCCGAAGCCTGACAGCAATACCTGTGGTTGTGTGCTCATTTTGTCTCACAAGGGTTGGGAGCCAGCAAGAGTGCGAGTTTGCCAAACCGTCAGTGGCAGCGCGTAGGACAGGACATTGTGGTTGCCGCCCGTCCTCATGACAAGTAGCCGCAACGTTCACGTCAAAGTGTCGCCGCATCGCAGCCGTCGCGGCGCATTCCGGCAGAGACAAGACGACGAAAGCCGCGACGCGACGACCGGAGTTGTTGATCTGCCGAAAAACTACGTCCGCTCGTACGGATAGCGAACGACAATCCGCGACGTGATCCCACCGCGCGGGCTGAAATCGGCAGTTAGCGTCAGACGCCTTGGCTGCATGACTTCGACCAAGTCATCCGCGATACAGTTCGTGACATTCTCGTAAAAGATGCCTTCGTTCCTAAACCGCTGTAAGTAAAGTTTGAGGCTCTTAAGCTCCACGCATAGCCGATCCGGAAC
>JAGQPK010000840.1 GCA_020426755.1 Planctomycetales bacterium | reverse complement strand
TGCGTGTCGCGGCCCAGTTGGAACACCCGAACATCCTGCCGCTGAAGTACGCCGATTTTATCGACGGTAAGTTCGTGATTGTCACGGCACTGGGCATGGAGACGCTTGAGCATCGTTTGCAGCGGCGGTTATCGGTCGACAAAGGAATCAGTTTTGCCGAACAGATGCTGGCAGCCGTTGGTTACGCCCACGAGCAGCGGATCATCCATTGCGACATCAAGCCGGACAACTTCGTGCTGTTCTCTGGCAATCGGCTGCGGCTGACCGATTTTGGGATCGCCCGCTTCGCTCAACACACGTTGCAGGGTTCCGGGGCTGGCACGGTCGGATACATCGCCCCCGAACAGGCGATGGGCAAACCGTCCTTCCGGTCGGATGTTTTTTCTTTGGGCCTGGTCCTGTATCGGACGTTTACGGGCTATCTGCCGGAATGGCCCTTCGACTGGCCACCGCCCGGGTACTTGCGGCTACGGCAACGGCTCGACCCGGACTTCATCGATCTGATCCGTAAGTCCTTACACATCAACGCTCGGCAGCGTTTCCGCGACTGCCGCCAGATGCGTGAGGCCTTTCGCCGAATCACCCGATATGGGGGCAAGCGGCGTCGCCCCCCTAAGTCGGGGTCGCGTAAATCTGCAGGAATGGAATGGCAGCGGGTACGTCGGCGAGAATTCCAGCAGCAGTACTCACGGCAACTGGAAACTCGGCTAAAATGCGAGGACTGCCAGGGGCCGATGTCCCAGGCGATGCAGAGTTGCCCTTGGTGCGGCAAGGCGGCCCGCGTGAAAACGGCGGCGGCCGGTTTTGGGGCGCAGTGCCCTCGCTGCAACCGGGGCATCAAGTTGGATTGGAAGTATTGTGCGTGGTGCTATGGACCAGGATTTGAGCCGCTCAGCCAGCGCCCTCAGAGCGACCGTCGCTACACGCACCGCTGCGACAACCCGCGTTGCCAACGCAGACAGCTCATGCCCTTCATGCGATACTGCCCTTGGTGCCACCGGAAGGTACGTAAGAAGTGGCAGATTGAAGGCGTTCGTGAAAAATGTCAGCGCTGCGGCTGGGGCGTCGTATCCTCGTTCTGGACTCACTGCCCCTGGTGCACGGCCAAGCTCGATCGCTGAGTTTGGTGCTGACTGTGGCGGTTGCAGTCCGAACAGTCGGCCGTCAACTTGGTGTAACCTGCCAGCAATCGGGCGTGGCAAAACTGGCATCACGGCGTGCGGGAAGGTGAGCAACCATGGGTGATTCGAATCACGTCCAGATGCTGTTCGACGCGAACTGGCCGCAGCCGCAGCTCTTCGAGTTTGCTGGTGGCCATGCCGCCGTTTTCTCACATCGCAGCCCTGACAAAGAAACTCCCAACGAAGATTCTGTCGCCTTGCTCTCTGCCGGCGACACGTCCGGCATTATCGCCGTGGCCGACGGTTGTGGTGGCATGGCGCTCGGTGAAGTTGCTTCTCGGTCTGCCATTTTAGCGTTGGAAGAGACGTTGATCGGTGCCGGCGTCGAAGGTCCTGCCTTGCGACCCGTGGTGCTCGACGGGTTGGAACTGGCGAACCAGCGTGTGTGTGAAGTGGGCGGTGGTGCCGCGACGACGATTGCCGTCGTTGAGATTGATGGCACGATGATTCGTACCTACCACGCGGGTGATTCATCCATTTTGCAGATTTCTAACCGCGGTCGCATCAAGATGCAGACCGTCGCTCATTCACCGGTCGGTTATGCGATCGAAGCCGGTGTACTTGATGCCACGGAAGCGATCTACCACGAAGACCGGCACCTTGTATCCAACGTGCTGGGGATGGTTGACGCTCATATCGAAGTCGGTGCCCGTCGCAAAATGAATCAATTGGACACGCTCATCATCGGCAGTGATGGTCTGTTCGACAATTTGCACGTCGAGGAAATCGTCGACTTGGCCCGCAAAGGTTCCTTGCTAAAGTGTGCCAATCAACTGGCAACTTTGGCGACGCAACGCATGCAAGAGATCTCGCTCGAACGACCGTGCAAGCCTGACGATCTCAGTTTCGTGCTGTTCCGTTGCCGGTAGCGATTCGCCATCGTTCCCGTGTAGTCTGTCCCTCGCCCCGTGGCACGGTTGCTAACCGCGAGATGAAAAATGAAACAGCTTACGATTCTCTGTATCGTTGTCTGTCTGTTCACGACTGGCTGTTTCTCTTCGTCATCGGTGCATCCCATTTTGACGGATGACGAGCTGCAAGACGGTTTCGATCTTAACGGGACGTGGCAACAGGTAGAAATGCAACAAGGTCAAGCTGGCTTTCCGCCCTTCACGCTAGCGGGTTGGGATCAGAACCGACGCTACGATATGACCTTGTTGCTCTCCGAGGCCGAGGAAAAGTCGCGGGCAGCGCGGCGACAGAAGGATGAACCCGTCATTCCGTCCGAGTACGATGTGATGATTGGCACGCTCGATCAGATTTCGTTGCTGCAGGCGCGGCGTTCTGAGAAAATCACGGGCGGCCCTTCGTTTTTCGCGGGCGTCGTCACGTACACGTTTGCCAAATTCGAACTGCAGGACGATCTGCTGTTGGTCTATTTTGTCGACGATCAGCAGTTGGAGACACTCCTACCTAAGACGACGTTGTCGTATTTCATGCATGAGCCATCCGATTGGGCGCGGAACATCGTCATTACCGATCCGACGGCGCGCTTGCAACAGTTCATCAAAGAACACCACCAAAAGATATTTGCGACCCGCCCCCTCAAATTCAGACGCGTCGTCACGCCGACGGACACTTCGGCCCGTGTACCGGGGACGGAACAGCAGTCAAACACGGCTACACCCACCGAGAAATAACGATGGGCATGTGCCGTGTGC
>JAGQPK010000083.1 GCA_020426755.1 Planctomycetales bacterium | reverse complement strand
AAACTGAGATCGGCATGGGGATGTCTGAAATGCGATAGCTATCGTACATCCAGCCCTTGACGTCTGGTGTAGGAGCGCCGATCACCGTGATTGTTCGATGTTCCGGTTCGGCCACCAGCACGCTAGGTTTCCATTCATTGCCCCACGACACAGCTTGATGTGAATACAATTCGCGATAGTCCGAGGGAACATGGTTGAGCGCAAGTGGTGCCCAAGTATTCTCTGTTAGTCGCTCTTGCCAGATGTAGTGCGCGTGTTTGCCGAACGCGGTCACACGATCCAGGTCGCCGTCGCCGTCCCAATCCGCATCGAGGTACGGTGTACTGGATTTGATCGCTGTTGACGCGACATTCATCTCACCCGAAATGATAATGAAGTCATCATTCGCAACCGAAAGTGTGGCGTGACTGGAAACCATTTGGGGAGCGATCGTCGTAGCTCCCCGCGCGAGGTTGTGGAAGTAGACCTGACGCCCTGAGACACCCACAAACCACTGCGTTCCCCGGACAAAGTCGCCGATCCATGGATGAAACTCGCTACGTTGCGTCTCGGTATAAACATCACGGTTGCCATGCCAGAAGCGGATCGACCCGTCCTTACTACAAGACGCCAACAAGTTGCCGGTGGGCGAGAAACAAGCGCTGTAAGCGCGCCGGGCGTGCCCCTGAAGCACCACATCCAGTTCGCCAGAGTCAACATCCCAAATGCGGAGCGTCGAGTCCTTGCTGGCACTAAGCAGTTTGCTCCCGTCCGGCGAGAACTCCAGGTCATAGATATTGCTTGTATGCCCAAGTAAGCGCGCGTGTACGGTTCGGCTGGCGATGTTCCAAATGAAGACCCCACCATAGTTGTCGCCAGTGGCCAGCCAATTACTGTCCGGCGAAAAGACAACCGTGTCAAACCTTCGACGTCGCTCTGTCTCCGTACCCAACAATCCGACATCGAGCACAATCGGGTCGCCGCCACTCTCGTCCAAACTCCACAGCAAGACTGAGCTTTGCCCGCCCACAGATACCGCGATCCGTTCGTTCGGTGCCACCGCAATCGAGCGAATCTCGCGATGACGTCCTATTGTCACTGCTGAATTCACATTGTCGATCGACCGCAGCGTGATTACTCCGTCGAATGCGCCTGCGAGCACCTGCCGTTTGCCCGGCAATACAGCAGCGTACTCGACTGCTTGGCCGAGCTTTGCGCGTTGCACAATGTGATGACTCGCAAAGTCAGCAATCGCGACGTCGCCGGATTCAGCGACCGTGTAAAGTTGATCGTCGTGCTCAAAAAGTGTAATGACTTCCGAATCGTGCAGCGGCAATTCGGCAGTTTCTTCAAGCGTCCGCGTGTCGAGCCAGCGTATTCGGTTCGTGGCGTGAATGATCGCTAGTTGCGAACCATCGCGGGAGTAACAAAGGTCGGTCGGAACATCGCCTGGTTCAAACTGAACAACCCCCGCTTCGCGATGCAGACTTGACCAGAGGCAATGCCAGGCGAAATCGCGGCGATACGAAACCTCGGCAGTGGCTGAATTCGGGGCATAGTGCGCCAAGTGCTGATATGCCTGCTGGGCATTGCCCGATTTGATCGCTTGATCCGCTAGTTGGATGCGAGCGGCATACAAGAGTTCCGCAGTTCGCGCCAAAGCGTAATTGCTTTTCACCGCCGCGGCCACACCAACGATGGCCGCAATCGCAACGGTCAAGATGGAAAACGACAACGATGGATGACGTAGGATCCAGCGGCGTGACGCTTCGGCGCGCGATACGGGCCGCGCCACGGTCGGCTTCTTCTGCAACACGCGCAGTAAGTCGTCAGCAAACTGCCCGACACTGGCATAGCGTTTCGCCGGCCGCTTCTCCATCGCTTTCAGACAGACGGCATCCAGATCCTTTGGCACCGCCGGATTCAAGCGCGACGGTCGTGTCGGATCGGATTCGCAAACCGCCAACACCGTTTGCTCGAACTGTTCACGGCGAAACGGACTGACACCTGTCAACATCAAATACAGAATGGTGCCAAGTGAAAACTGGTCTGTCGCTTGATCAACTTCGTCGCCCTTGCCGCGAATCTGTTCGGGTGACATAAACTCGGCAGTGCCCAGCGTCGTCCCCGAGCGAGTCAACTCAGAATTCGCCGAAGCAACTCGTGCCAACCCAAAATCCGTGACACGCGGTGTGACCTGCGTGCTCATCTCGTTCGCCGCCGAAGCCGGCGTATCCATGATGATGTTGCCAGGCTTGAGGTCACGATGAATCACACCGCGGTCATGCGCGTGCTGCACCGCTTCTGCGATCGCGATGATCGTGCGCACACACACATCAACATTTAATGGTGCCGGCGGCTTGCCAAGCCACTCGGACATGGATCGTCCTTCGCAGTATTCCAGAGCTAGGTACCAGATGCCGCCTACCTGCCCGAACTCAAACACGCGCACAATGTTGGGATGTCGTAACAACCCTGCGGCCTTGGCTTCCCGCGCAAAACGTTCTCGCGCAGTCGGATCCAGCATCAGGCCGGGATAGGGAATCTTGAGCGCGATATCACGCTCGAGCACGGGATCATAGGCGCGAAATACGGTCGCCATGCCACCGGCACCCAGTAAGCCGCGAATCTCGAAACGTCCACACGTGTCGTCGAGGAATTCGTCTTTGAGCGTTCGGGGGTGTGACGTCGACGAGTTGTCTCGTTGCGGCCAAACACGTCCCATTAACGAGGTGCAGTCATCGAGCCGGCTAAGTTCGTCGAGCAGTTCATGGTTGAGCAGGTGCTCGACGCTACGCTGTGACGAGGACTCATCCACACGAGCCGCTTCCTCGGCCGCAGAAAAACGCGCGTCTAGCCAGTTGAACAAATGCTCATCCACGATCATCACCTGGCTGACATGATGTGGTCATTCACGTGACCTGAGTTGCACTTCTCGCGAGAGGTCGCTCAAAGCTCGGTACCAAAGCATCCGCACCGCGTCGGCAGATTTTCCCAACTTGGTGGCGATGTCATTGAAGCTTAACTGGTCACGATGCCTCAGGAAGATAATCTCACGGTGAGCAGCGGTGAGCGTCGCGATAGCTTCATCTAGAATCAGCGACTCTTCATTTCGCATGGCGACGTGACTCGGCGTTTCCACGTTGCGAGCGGAAAGCGTCTCGATGTCCACGTTGTTAGTCACGTGGTCGACTGACCGCTTTACCGTGCCCCGTAGTCGACGATAGTGATTGATTAACCGCGTAATCAGGATACGTCGTAGCCAAGCGCGAAACTGAGCCGTCGCATCACCGCGAAACTCGCCAAACTTTCGATGCGCCTCTAGCAAAGTTTCTTGCACGATGTCCGACGCACTAAGTTGCCCGCGCACATCGGAATCGATTCCGCGTGCAGCCACGGGCATTAGAAAGTCACGCGCGTCGGCCAACAATCGCGCTAACGCTTCGTCGGAACCTGCTTTAGCGCTCGCCAGCTGTCGGTCCGAGTCGTTGCACGCCGATGATCCGGTGAGATGCTGACTCATGCCCCAACTCTTGGATCCAGAACTACAAACATGTTGGACAGCAGACGAAACCTGCAACTGCGTTTGTAAATCCCCCGGTGGCGCAAGTCAAGTCATCGCTCGGATCGACGCACCCGTGCCGTCCAAACTCCATGTTTAGACAATGAACAATGTCCGTCTACTCCGCATCACGCGTTGTTTCGAAGCATTTATCAAGCAGTCGCAAGCAACGTTCCGTTCGAGCCAATGCGTTGCGCATACTATGCTGGTGCACGTCCTGTACTTCCGAGACAGGCCTGTCAATCGAGCTAGCAGGCCCAGCGCCAGTCCGATCGGCCAAATAGCGATCGATAAACTCGGCTAGATCCGATTCGGCATTGCACACGGGGCACCCGGGTTCCGATCAACGACTCGGAAAATCTGATCGGATCTGGACAGTCATGGGAAAAGTCATTCGACGAGAGGTTAGCACCTCCGCGATCCTAAGAGAGTGACGCCATGGCCCTGCAAACCGAACAAAGAATCTGCTCAGTTTGCTGGATTGCTTAGGCGACAAGCGGGCTCGAAGATTCTTCCCGCTTTTGTCGTTCGGTTCCGTACGCCATGGTGTCTTTCAGGCGTCGAATTCTCCTGCGCGCTGTCGTGTGAAGGCACTTGCCAGGCAGGAGGCTCATTAGAATTGCCTATGTACAGGATAGCAAATGCTCGCCAGACACAACCGCCAGGCAAAGCGTCAGTTTGCGATTGAACAGTTCGAACCTCGCACGGTACTGGCCGCCAGTTTCTTGAATACTACGTTTGTGCTGGGCGACTTGGACCACAATGGGCAATTGCAAGCGGCGGATCTAGATCAAATGGGGGCCGCCATACGGTCTGGTAGTACAAGTCGCGACTTCGACTTCAATGGAGACAAATCCGTTGACAACGTCGATCGCCAGCGACTCATCGAGTCGGTGTTCGGAACTCACGTCGGTGACTCGAACCTCGACGGTGAGTTTGGTACAACCGACTTAGTGCAGGTGTTTCAACTTGGACAATACGAAGATGAACTCGAGCACAATTCGAGTTGGGCGAGCGGAGACTGGGACGGCGATGGTGAATTCGGGACATCCGACCTGGTGTATGCTTTTCAGCGTGGGGGATTTGAAGCCGGCCGCCGTATTCGAACCCGCATCACCCGTCTCTCGCCCGCACACGGCGACGAGATGGTCAGCGTGGCACGATCGATCCAAGTTGACTTCTCGAGGGCCATCGATCCGGTCACAGTCAATTCGCAAACGCTACTTGTCTTTGCCGATGGCCAGTTGATTCAGGGCAATGTACGCGTTGCCAGTACCAATCGATCGGCGACGTTCGTGCCGGATCAACCGCTGCCGGCGTCGTCGCTAGTGCAAGTTCATATCGATGGTAACTCCATTCTTGCTGCCGACGGTGTGCTACTTGATGCCAACGGCGACGGTCAACCGGCTGGCGTGTCGATCAGTAGCTTTCGCACGCTACCGCTGACACGCATTCCCAATACGAATGTGTTTGGCTTTGTACGCGATTCGTATACTGGCAAACCCATTGTGGGAGCCACAATTCGCGTCGATGCGTTTCCCGAAGCGAACGTGACGACGGACGAGACGGGGCGCTTCGAATTAACGAACATGCCAGCGCCGGAGTTCTTCGTGCATATCGACGGCAGCACCGCCAGCGGCTTACCGGATGGGTTTGTCTACCCATCGGTCGGCAAACCGTTTCACAGCTTGCCCGGTCAGACGGTTCAGTTGGAAATGGATGGCGCAACATTCGATGTCTACTTGCCCCGAATGGCCACTAACGATGTTATTGAGCTGTCACCCACTCAGGATACAACGGTGGGCTTTGGCGACTACGGCCTGACGCAAGTTGCCGACATCTTGCCGAATGTATCAACTGACGTGTGGCAACGTGTCAAAGTCACCATTCCCGCGGGCGCCGCCGTGGATTTCGATGGGAATGCGGCAACGCAGGCCGCCATCATTCCTGTGCCGCCGGATCAAATTCCAGCGCCACTGCCGCCCTGGATTGACACGCCGTTGGTCATCTCCGTTCAGGCTTTCGGCGCACGCCAATTTGACCAGCCCGCGCCGCTTGAGTTTCCCAACTTGCAAGGCCTGCTGCCGGGACAGAAAAGTGTCATCATGTCGTTCGATCATGACGCAGGCATCTGGGTCAACATCGGCACCGGCACCGTCACCGCGGATGGCCTGACCATCGTTTCCGATCCGGGCGTTGGAATTCGTGCTCCTGGTTGGCACACGCCGCTGCCCGGCAGTCCGACAACATGTACACCTACGTGGCAAGAAGACGGCAACGTGGATGAGGAGAATATCTGCGCGAATGAACCGGTGCAAGTCACCGGGCCCTACGCTGAGCCTGCCGGTGTCCGCGGCTTCGGCAGTGACCCGCGTATCCACCAACGGATCGTGTTTCCCGACTTACCTGCCGGGTTTGAGATTGCGGGCGTCACCAATCGCGACGGCGGCTACTCGATGGTGTTGCCGCCCAACACGGCTTACGAGTTCTATCGCTATCTGGCCAGTGCGAACAGTTGGGCAATCTACCGCGGCGTCACCGCTGATTCAGGTGTGCCCACGGTGTTCGGCGAAGCCGCAGAAGTCGGCGTGGGTGGCCTCGATACTGATGGCGACGGTCTGCCAGACGTCGGTGAGCGGGCGATCGGCACGAATCCGACGAGTCGAGATAGCGATGGCGACGGCGTGTCCGACTCCGCGGAAATTAGCAGCGGGCTCGATCCGTTAGACGATCGAGGCTTTCCCACCGGCATCATCGCAAGCTTACCCGTATCAACTCAAGCGTCGGGATTGCACCTTGAGTCGTGGAGTAACAACGGTGAGCAGATGTTGGCCTTTGTCGCGACAGGCGCCGACGGATTGTCGATTGTCGATGTTTCCATGCCGCCGCAGCCGGTGGTGGTTAGTCGGATCAACCTGCCCGGCAACGCTCTGGACGTGGCCGTCGATCGTGACCTGCAGATTGCCGCGATAGCCACGGGCGCGACGGGTCTCGCGTTCGTGGACCTGTCGAATGTGCGTGAACCGAGTATCGTAAGTGTTGTCGGCCGTGACATTTCACACGTCCAAGTCGCTGACGGACTGGTCTACGCGACTGAAGGGAACGTGCTCCGACGGTACGATTTGGACACGCAGGAGCATCTGGACTCGATTGAGTTGCCTTCGCAAGTGACCGACTTGGCTCGACAAGGCAACACGCTCTTTGTGATGGATGTTCAGAACCTGCTGCAGGCGATCGACATCGGTAGTACTCGGATGACAGTCACCGGTAGCCTGCCAATGCAAGACGGCGGTGGCTCAATTGCAGTCAGCGACAATATCGCGTACGTTGCCGCCATCTCGAATCGTGGTAGCGTCGCAACGGTCAACGTGACCAACCGTGCGCAACTTAGCCTGATCAGCAACTCGGACATCGAAGCCCCGTTCATTGCGCCGGCAACTGACGTGGCCAACAATGGCTCCGGACTTGGTCTGTTGGTAGGCTCTCCCAACGGCGAATCCCAACTGCTGCTACTTAATCTGAAAGATCCGACGCGAACGGATCAACTTCTTTCGCGCATTGATCTACCGGTTGATCCCACTGCGATTGAAATCGCCGCCGGCTTCGCTTACGTCGTTGACTCATCCGGTGGGTTGCAAGTGATCAACTACCTGCCGATTGATTCGCTGGGAACCGCTCCCACCGCGCAGATCAACGCGGGAACGCTCGACGTAGCGCCACAAACGCCCGGCATTCAGATTACAGAAGGCTCATTGATCCGCATCGACAGCCAACTTCGTGATGACGTACAGTTGCGCGATGTAGAGCTGCTGGTCAACGGCGTTGCGGTGCAACGTGATGTTTCTCCACCGTTCGCGTTGTCCGCATTTGCACCTTCGCGAGAAAACGGGACTGCCAATCAAGTGACACTGCAACTTCGCGCGCGCGACACGGGTGGAAACGTTGGCCTCTCGCAGCTCATTACAGCGGATTTGGTGCCCGACACAATCGCACCTGTGTTGGAAGAAGTCTATCCTGCCGACGGCACCGTGAAGGGACCGTCGTTTGACCGCGTGCGTCTGTCGTTCTCGGAGTCCACCGTATTCGCCGGCCGCGCCGCCGACGCGGTGCGTCTCGTACGCATCGATCAAGCCCAACCGAACGTCGAACCGACCACTGTGCGGTGGTCTCACCTTGGCAAGATCGTGGAACTTGTCTATCCCACCCTGCCGCTGGGCACTTATCGACTGGAGATCAACCAACAACAACTGCGTGACGTAGCCGGGAACCCCGTTGGCGCGAGTATCCGTACCTCGGAATTCAGAACGGCCGATTTCACCGCGACCTGGATCAACAGCGCGGGCGGTGATTGGAGCGAACCAACGAACTGGAGCATCGGACGGGTGCCGGGTGCCGACGATGAGGTGCTAGTTGATTTGCCAGAGGGCGTCGCTGTCATAGTGTCGCAAGGTGAGCACACCATCGGCAGGCTTACCGTTAACGGCGAATTGCAGTTCGCTGGCGGTGAACTCGATGTTCGAGAAGATTCCGAGATCTCTCACCTGACATTAAACGGAGGCCTGCTCACCGGACCGGCCGACATCGAAGTCAAGGATACGTTCATTTGGAACAACGATACGACGATCGCAGGCAGTGGCCAGATCGTCTTGGCAGCCGGATCGCAGACAACACTCACTTACGGGCGATTGAGTCGCACACTCGTCAATCGCGGCGACGTGACTTGGAATGACGGTTGGCTCGCGATGCAAGACGGTAGCGTGCGAAATGAAGGTACCTGGGCGACCTCGCCCGGTGACGTCGTCAACTACGTTTGGACTTCCGCAGGAAGCGGCGAATGGCTCAACGCAGGCACACTCGCCGTGCAGGGGCGTACGGTGAATTTCAGTGACGTGACGCTGACAAATACCGGTGCGATCGAAATCGCCAATGGTCGACTCGACGTATACGCTGACGCAGACCAGCAGGGCGCGATTACGCTTGATGCGACGAGCAGCTACGCAGCAATGAGTGGGACGCAAGAGTTCCGTCTCAACGCTACGGTTCAAGGCGGCCGCTTCGAAGTTTCCACCGAGAATGTTGTCTGGCGAGAAAACGCCACGCTGTCTGTTGCGTCACTGGCAATCAGTAGTGGAAAATTGACTTACAATCGCCCGCTGACGGTGCCTGTACTGGAACTGACAGGCGGCACGCTGACCGGAAGCAGCGACATCACGGTGACACAGTCACTCGACTGGAGCAACGACGGAACACTGGCTGGCAGCGGCCGAACGATCTTGTCAGCCGGATCGCAGACGACGCTCACCTACGGGCGTTTGAATCGCACATTGATCAATCGTGGCGCGGTAACCTGGCATGACGGTTGGCTTACGATGCAAGATGGTATTGTACACAACGAAGGCACTTGGTCGACGGCACCAGGTGACGTCGTCAATTACGTGTGGATCTCAGCAGGCACGGGCAAGTGGTTCAATCAGGGAACTTTGCAGGTACACGAACACACCGTCAATTTCAGTGGCACAACGTTGGACAATAGCGGTACCATCGACATCTCCAGTGGTCGGCTCGAAGTGTATGCCGACGCGAATCACCGGGGCATGATTACGCTAGACGACACTAGCAGCTACGCGGCATTCAGTGGTGACCAAGGCTTCCTTCAAGGTGCCACGATACAAGGTGGCCGATTCGAAGTATCAGGTGACAACGTAACGTGGCGAGACAACGCGTCGCTATCCGTCGGCGTACTAGTGATGAACGGTGGCACCCTGACCTACGACCGCCCCTTGAACGTCCCTGTACTGGTATTGGCAGGTGGCACACTGACGGGATCGAATGACATAACGGTGACACAATCGCTGGACTGGAACAACGATGCGTTGATCGCAGGGAGTGGCCGGATGATCCTCGCAGCGGGTACTAGCGGTACGCTTGGATTTGGCCGTCTAAGTCGCGAGCTGATCAATCGCGGCACACTGACATGGAACGATGGCTGGCTGACGTTGGCCGATGGCATTGTGCGAAACGAAGGCACTTGGGCCACGACGCCCGGCGATGGAGTCAACTACGTTTGGACATCGACCGGAACGGGAGAGTGGCTGAATGCAGGCAATCTCCAGATCAATGGCCGGCATGTCGCGTTTAGTGACGTGGCGCTGACAAACACCGGAACTGTCGACATCAGAAACGGCAGCCTGGAATCAACGACATTGCTGGTCAATCAAGGTTGGTTGGCATTGGATGCGACATCAAGACTTCTAGCAACCAACAACCTGTTGCTACGACCATCGAGCGTTCTCGTCGTGACACTCACAGGAACCGAGCCCGAACTATACAGTTCGATCCAAGTCGGCAATCTCGCGGATCTGGCAGGAACTTTTCGTATCACCACCGATGCAGGATTTAGCCCACTTGCTGGAAATGAATTCTTGCTGTTGCAGTTTGCGTTGGCCACTGGATCCTTACAAGTCGAGTCGACGGACGGACTCGTTTATCAATTGATCCAGGCCGGTGACGGCTTGCGTGCGAGGCGCGTGTAGCTGGTTCGCCGACTTGGTAGTTCGCCGTAACGCGCTAGCGTCGGTTCGGTCCCGGCGCTGAGTTTCCAACCGTGTGAGAACCGCGGCTAGCGCCTTTCGGCGAACTTCGCAATGTGATGACACGACATGCGGGAGAACCGAACGCGAATCTTTGTGATTTGTAAGTAGATCTAAGCGGACTTCGCCGCTCTCTTAGCGTTACTTTCGGCACGATTGCTCGTCCGAACTGATGCTCACTGAAAGAGGGATCCGTTCCATCGGCGCTAACCAACGCTAGCGCGAATCCGCGCATAACTCGTGCTGAATCGTTGACGAAAACCAATTATGATGGTTCTGTGAAGATCTAGGGATGCGCGGCGGGTTGATTACCGGAGATTGGCCCGCGTCTGATCTGCGCGCCGCCGGGGCAAGCGTCTTTGCCACACGTGGCCCCTCGTTTGACAACTGCTAGCAATGAGTTTCATCGTGAAGAGTTTTCGCAAACGCCAGAATGCCGCTCGATCATCCGTTCGTTCCCGTGGGCGTGGGCACTTCGAAACACTTGAGGTGCGTAGTCTGCTTGCCGCTGATCTGGTGATCACCGAATTCATGGCGAACAACTCCCAGACGTTGGCCGACGAGGACGGGGACTATCCGGACTGGATCGAAATCCGTAACCAAGGTACGTCCGACGCTCAGTTGTCTGAATATCATCTCACCGACGACGCAAATGATCTCGAGAAGTGGACTTTTCCGAACCGCACACTGCCCGCCGGCAGCTTTCTCGTGGTGTACGCCTCAGGCAAGGATCGAGTCCAGCCGGGCTCGCCCCTGCACACCAACTTCAGCTTGGATGATCGTGGCGAGTATCTTGCATTGACGCATGATGCACCACTGCCAGGTAATAGTGATAACGTGTCCGCGGTCACTGAGTTTGCTCCGCAGTTTCCCGAGCAACTCAAGGACGTCTCGTACGGCATCGGACAAAACGTAACGATCAACAGCGTATTGCCCGCCGGGTCCAACAGTCGTGTGCTGTTTCCTACTGACGGGACACTCGGAACAAGTTGGACCGGCACATCGTTTGTCGACAACGCTTGGCGACAGTCGACGAGTGCGATCGGCTATGTTTCGTCTGTGCCCGGCTTTACGGTGCTCGACGCGCATTCGAGTTCTCAAATCTCGACGCTCGCTCAAGCCGATGCGGTGCTCGACGGCACCGGTCAGATCAGTCAAGCCACGGTCATCTCACCAACCGTCAACTTTTGGGATGCCGGCAGCGGCGGTGGCACCGGCAACTTCGGCAATCCAGACCCGTTCCCGAACGACAGTCCGGGCGATGATGATGACTTTGCAATTCGCGCGACGGCCACAATCATGATTCCGTCGGCTGGCACTTGGACATTCGGCACCAATAGCGACGACGGCGTACGGGTTCGCATCGACGGCGCGAACGTGATCAACGACGATTCGCTGCATGGTCCCGACAATCGTTTTGGTCAAGTCAATCTCTCGGCCGGTCCACACGAACTGGAGCTGGTGTTCTTCGAACGGGGCGGCGGCGCGGAAGTTGAACTCTTCGCGGCCAAAGGTGCCTACTCGACATTCAACGCGAACGCATTCCGGTTGGTCGGCGATACGGCCTCTGGTGGCTTACCTGTCCAGACGGTTCCGGGTGGTGGGGGTGCAGCGGCAGGCGGCCTCGCGCAGTACATTCAGACGGACGTGCGCGGCGAAATGAAGGATGTCGCATCCTCGGCGTACTTGCGCACGCCGTTCTTCGTATCGTCACCAGCGAGTTTGTCCTCGCTGTATCTGAATGTGCGCTACGATGACGGCTTTGTCGCGTACTTGAACGGCGTGGAGATCGCGCGTCGCAACGCGCCGACAACAACGCAATACAACTCACTGTCACTAACCGATCGCAGTGAAACCGAAGCGGCAATCGAAGA
>JAGQPK010000839.1 GCA_020426755.1 Planctomycetales bacterium | reverse complement strand
CGCCAGCGTGTCGCGATACATCTGCCAATGCTTGCGCAATTCCGCCGGACCGCCCTCGGTCGGTGCGTGATGCAAGGGCTTTTGCAATACGTCCTGGCACAGCTCGTGCCAATATGAGCGAGTAAACACGAGGTGCAAGTGCCAAACCTCGTCGACCTCCTCGGACGGACAAACCGGATGTCCCGCTGATATCGCGAGATAGAGGAAACGGCGATACTCTTCGACCGCTCGCAGAGCAAATTCGCGCGACCACCCCTGTTCGTTTGCGAGTCGACGTGAGAACGGTTGAGACTGGTCGCTGTTGTCAAACTGGAACGCAGCCAAGCGGCGCCCAAGTTCGGTGTCAGGCAAAGCAACGGGCGTGACGCCGGACAAGCCAGTTGTCAAATGGGTCATCTGACGGTACTCCTCGGGCAGTCCGCGTCGCAATCCAATTGGGTGGTGGCAAGCACTGCGGATCTCGTTTAATGACTTCATCCAACCGTTCCAGCTTTGGCCAGACACAAGTTGGTAATTCGTTTATCGCCAAATGAGTGACGCAACTGTGACCACAGCACGAGTCAAACAGAGATTCCCATTCCCCGCCACCCGCATCGTCCGCCGGACCGCAACAAGCGGCAGGTAGAGCGGCAGATGAACCCGCGGCGAACACATGAACGATGAACAGTTCGCCATGAGGCGCCGTTCCTTGGCACTCCGTTGAGATAACAGGGCATCAGTGCGAAGTAATAGGGCATTGGCGCCGGGCAAAATTGGTGCGTGTTCCGGGCCAACGGCCCAGCCGATTGCCTAGCCCAGTCCGCAGGGCTGGGACATCGTAGCGAAGAAGAACATAGGGCCAACGGCCCGACTGATTGAGCCAAAAAACATGTCCAATTGACGGGCCTTTGGCCCTCCAAAACTAAACTGAGTACCATCGTGCGCTGGTCGCGATGTTTCTCCCCGCGTTCAAAACGGGCAGCTGCGCGGTGGCACTCGCAAGCCGCGTCGCGTTGAAAATATTGACACGGACCGCGAAATCTCTTAGCCTAAACCACTCTGGGTAGGGGACTTGGAACTTGAGTCACCGCCCTGCATCCCACCTGCGTACGTAGTTTGCCCTTGCGGAGTCAGCAACGACGATCATTGCGGCCGACACCATGCGGCGAATTGAATTCGCAACTCCTCCCGCCTTTTTTATCGGAGTGGACCGCCATGCTGACCATCATGGGGCGCTCGTCGACTGGTTTCTGTGATGGTGTTAACCGGCGTAGTTTTCTGCGCATCGGCACGTTGGCGGCCGGAGCGACGGCGATGAGCTTGGCCGACGTGATGCGTGCTGATGCCGCTCAGGCAGCTGCCGGTGCGCCGCGTCGCCACAAGTCGGTGATCAATATCTTTTTGGCCGGTGGTCCGCCTCATCAGGACATGTGGGATCTGAAGCCCGACGCGCCGGCCGAGATCCGCGGCGAATTCAAACCAATTGCGACCAAGGTGCCGGGCATCCAGATCGGCGAAGTCTTTCCGCGTATCGCCAACATCATGGATCGGTGCGCGATTATTCGCACGGTCGTCGGTGCGGCAGGTGGTCACGATGCGTGGCAATGCATGACAGGCTGGCCTCCGCGCGAGTTGCAGTTTCTCGGCGGACGGCCGAGTATCGGAGCTGTCGCAGCGAAGGTGCAGGGGCCGGTCGATCCCTCGGTGCCACCCTTCGTCGGCTTAGCCAATCGGACACAGCATGTGCCCTGGTCGGATCCGGGTTCGTTTGGTTTCTTGGGCCCGGCCTATGGTTGCTTCAAGCCCGAAGGTCCGGGGCTCGGCGATATGCAATTGGCCGGTATCACGCGCGAACGGCTCGATGACCGCCAAGGCCTCTTGCGTAGCTTTGATCGTATGCGGCGCGAGATGGACAACAGCGGCATGATGGACGGCGTCGATGCGTTTACGCAGCAAGCCTTTGGTGTCCTCACCGGCAGCAAGTTGCTCGAGGCCCTCGACATCTCGCGCGAAGACCCACGCGTGCGTGAGCGTTACGGCGATGGCAAACCCTACAAATACCAGTACGACGGTGCTCCAACCGCCAACGATCAACTGCTGATCGCACGACGTTTGGTGGAGGCCGGTGTGCGCTGCGTGACGCTCAGCTATGGACGTTGGGATAGCCACGGTCAAAACTTCGATCTCGTGCGCGACCACGGCACCAAACTCGATCAATGCTTCAGCGCTCTGGTCGAAGATCTGGAAGAGCGTGGCATGTTGGATGACGTTACGGTTATCGCCTGGGGCGAATTCGGTCGAACACCAAAGATCAACGAAGGGGCAGGCCGCGACCATTGGCCCAACGTCAGTTGTGCCATCATGGCAGGCGGCGGAATGCAAGTCGGCCAGGTAATTGGCGCAACGAACCGCTTGGGCGAATTTGCTCAAAATCGTCCCGTGCACTTCCAAGAGGTGATCGCCACGCTGTACCATAATCTGGGTATTGATCCATCATCCAAACCGTTAGTGGATCAGGCCGGTCGGCCGCAACGGCTGGTGGAAGGCGACATCATTCACGAACTCGTCTAATCTCGCACGCCCCACGCACCGCGCGGGCGGACGACACTGTGCTAGCCTTTAGGTTTTATCACATCTAGTTTAGGTATGTTGCGCAAACAACTGCGCAGCATAGGTTATCCAAGTGTCCTTACCCCCGTACCGCACGCGACGTGTTTTAAACCAGATTCGGTCCAAATCACTGCCTGGGACGAGATGTGATAAAACCTAAGGGCTAACGCCCAATGGTACTCAGTTGAGATAACAGGGAATCGGCGCCGAACATAATTGGAATGTGTTCCGGGGCAACGCCCCAGCAGATTGCCT
>JAGQPK010000838.1 GCA_020426755.1 Planctomycetales bacterium | reverse complement strand
CTGGCCGCTCTGACGCAGCAGACAGTCCACCAACGAGGTCTTCCCATGATCGACGTGGGCAATGATCACAATGTTACGCAAATCGTCGCGGCGCATACTTCCAACTCTTCTTTGACACCCTGCTACACACCCCGAGCCCGGGGCGAATCCATCACTTTACCATTCGAGTTGAAATTGTGAAACGCCGAGCGTCCCAAATCGTGCGTCGAAGTGAGTTAACCGTCCCGGGAGGCTCGCTCCCGGACAGTTCTCCGCCCGACAGTTCTCCGCCGGAAAGTCCGCCGCCAGCAAGTTCGCCGTTTTGGCGTTAGCCACGGTTCTCCGCCGGATACCGTGGCCAGCGCAAAACAGCCAACCCAAAGCGAAGCATTCCGGCTAATTGGCCTCCGGAATGCCGGAAGTTGACGCGCGCATCGATTCTCATACTTGGTCGAGCCCCCCGCCGGACTATGATGGAGTTGACCGCCAACAGCGGCCCGCTGCGGATGGCGTGGCGAGTCGCGTCGATAATCCTCTCTGCCAGTTTGATGCTCGCGTGAAGATCAGCACGATTCCCCAGTTCTACCGCAACGTCAATCGGATGACCGAAATCCTCTCGGTGCTGAGCAAATATGGCTTGGCCGACGGGATCAGCCGGCTCAACCTGGACTTTGCCAAGGGGCTGCTGAAGAACCGAGAAGGTGAGGCGCTTGCCCGCCATACGCGCGAAACTCGCATCCGCATGGCACTGGCGGAACTAGGACCCACGTTTATCAAACTTGGTCAGATTTTGAGCACCCGCCCCGACCTGGTCGGGTCCGCACTCGCACACGAACTGACGCAGTTGCAGGACCAGGCTCCGACGGATCCACCCGAGGTGATACGTCAGATCGTAACCGACGAACTGGGTCAGCCGATCGAAGACATCTTTATAGAATTCCACGACACGCCGATCGCCTCCGCATCAATTGGCCAAGTGCATCGCGCGCGTCTGCGAGACGGCCGCGATGTGGTCGTCAAAGTGCAGCACGCGGGGATCGATGATATTGTCCGCAAGGACTTGGACGTGATTTCCGGCTTAGCTCAACTGGTAGAACGCCTGCCAGAGTTTGCGCCGTATCGGCCTGTCGAAACGATTGCTGAGTTTCAACGCACGCTACGTCGCGAGCTGGACTTTGGACGTGAAGAGCGAAACCTGAATCAGTTTTATCTTCGGTTTCAGAACCACGCCAAGATCCGTGTGCCGCAGCCCATCTCGGAACTTTGCACGCCGAAGATTCTCACAATGGAGATGCTGGAAGGCGTCAAGCTTTCCGATCCCGATCCGCCAGGCGGCGATTTGATTGATCGCGAAGAAATCGCCCGCTGCGGTGCGGATGCGTATCTGGACATGATCTTCACGGACGGTTTTTTTCACGCCGACCCACATCCGGGCAATTTGCTGATTCTGCCTGACAATCGCCTCGGCTTACTCGACTTCGGCATGGTTGGCCGCATCGACGAACGACTACGCGAGCAGTTCGAAGATCTGCTGATGGCCATCGTATCGCACGATCCTGTCGCGCTCGCATCGCTCATCATGCGGATGGGCCGCGTGCCCGCCGACCTTGATCGCGCCCAGCTACAGAACGACTTGGCCGACTTCGTGGCGGTCTATGGCAGCCAGCCGCTCGACCGACTCGTGCTGGCGGACGCGCTCGAAGAAATGATCGAGATGATCTTCAAGTATCGCATCGTGCTCCCTGCACAAATCGCGATGGTCCTCAAGGTCTTTATCAGCCTCGAAGGCAGCGCTCAACTCTTGGCGCCCCGCTTTAGTCTGATGAATGTTGTGCAGCGATATCAGCGGAAGGCGATCTTGCGCCGCTTTTCGCCAGCCCGTCGGATTCGCAAACTACGCCGCGTCTACGCCGATTTGGAACACCTGATCGAAACGCTGCCGCGGCGCACAACCGAAATCTTGGAGCAGATTCAGTCCGGCAAATTTGATGTCCACCTGGACCACCGCGGCCTGGAACCGAGCGTCAATCGGCTGGTGCTCGGAATGCTCGCCAGCGCACTGTTCATGGGCTCGGCACTCATGTTGAGTCAACGCGTCCCCCCCGTGCTCTTCCCGACCCCAACCTACTTCGGGCTGCACCGTGTTTCGATCCTGGGTCTGGGCGGCTGTGCTGTGAGCGTGCTGCTCGGCCTCCGCGTGCTTCAAGCCATCGGTAAGTCCGGTCACTTGGACCGACGCGAGTAGGTCGCGCGACGCGAATGCTTTGGAGTGCGATCGCGCAGCTATCGCTTTTCGCACGAGCTCGGCGAGGTGAAATAGCAGGAGACTTGCTTTTACGCCAAACAGCGGGGAGCTGTCGAATCGTACGCGATCTCCGTTTAGCAATGGATAATCAGCAATTGTTCGCACCGATTGGCTCGATTTAAAAGCGGCAGCTGCGCGGCCGCACTCCAAAAAACGCGCGGCCGCATGCCAAAAACGCGCGGCCGCAAGCGTAGCATTAATCAATCCGACTACCGCTCACACTCTAAACCTCGGCCAGCGCCTTTTCGGCAGCGACTAGGCATTGCTTGACGTCGTCGATTGGGTTGTCGGGGCTCGATTCGTATTCCAACGAAATCGAACCGTCGGCGGGGAAGCCGATGCGCTTGAGCGCCTTGAAGAGTCCGACCAGATCGAGGAACGACTGGCCGATGATGACGTCGTGTGTGCGCGCTTGTTTCTCAGCCACGTCCTTCAAGTGCAGCGCGAACACGCGCGGGCCGAGCGTGTTGACCCATTCGATCGGATCTTCGTTGCTACGCAATACGTGACCTGTGTCGATGCAGGCACCGATGTTGCGGTGATGGCCTTTCACGGCCTTCACGACATC
>JAGQPK010000837.1 GCA_020426755.1 Planctomycetales bacterium | reverse complement strand
AAAAGCAGTTCGAGCAGCATCCACCTCGCGCTAATCTTCAATCCGCTCGCCGCCATCGATCGTGATCCAGGGGGCTAAATCGTTTTCGCTGTAATCGTCGATCCGGTGCACCGCGCCGTCGGCAGTTAGGAATTGCACTGTCTTACCGAATAGAGGCTTGACTTGGGACTCGTTAGCGAAGTCCTCAGGCTTGGTCCAGGGAATCGACGTTTTGGATTCTACCACCATCAGTGAATTCGACGTGCCATCGGTAAACTGCAGTAACCTCCTTCCGACGAACGTCCCTAATGCCGTGTGCTCCCCGGAGAAGCCGACGTAGTGGGTGTAGCCAGAAAGCGAGTCTTCATTCGTGCCGGCAAAAACACTGGGCATTTGCCCCAGCAGCCTAAGATTCTCTTCGCTATCCCAGGGCTCATGGAATCGGTATAGCTGATGCAGACGCTGCCCCTCATCGCCTAAGTACGGCAGAATCGCCACGCGCCAACTGTAGGCATAGCCCTCGTCGGACTGCTGATTCTTCACCCGCGGTGGATGTTGAGAAGGAGGGAAGTTGCGGTGTTCTTTCTGGTACTGAAGCAACGCCATACCGATTTGCTTGAGACTGTACTGAGCGCTGACGTACCGTTTCATTCGCTCTTTCCGGACATCACCTTCTGAAACCTCAGCCAACTCTTCTTTAGCTTCGCGCGAAGCACCGCCTTCATCCGGCGATGGGTCAACTAGCCCATTCAAGGCCTGATACAAGAATCGACTGTACTTCGCGTTCATCCCCGACATTTCCGCGCTGTGCTCGATTACTGAGACGATCCGCGGTGCGACGACCAACTTGCCGTCAACAATGACGGCCAAGTATTTATCTAGGTTTGACTTGGTAAGCGACTTCATCCGCGCGGCCAAGGCGGGTTCGAAGATCAATGTCGTCGACCGAAACGTGACATTGGCCGACATCTGCCCCTGAATATCATTCCACATGATCAGCCGGTTCGAGTCGGCGTAAATGCGTGCTCGCTGTGTTCCTGGAATCAGCAGCGATTCTCGTAAGGGCTGACCAACGTCAACTTCAATCGTCGGTTCGTTCGAATCCGCCGGTGCCACAATTCCGAAATAGAATGGGCTGCGCATTCGAAGTACGTCGATAACTTGCGATTCAATCGCCGGCAATTCTACTTTCGGTTCCGAGGAATTGCCTTGCTGCGTGGCTGCTGATGTTTCTTCCCTTGTCGGTTTTTGACGTGGGCTTAGCGAATTGTCAGCGTTCGGAGTTTGCGATCCATTCCCCTCCGGCCGAATCGTCACTTGCGCACCATCGGGCACATGGTGCTCGACGACCGTTCCGTCCGGATACTTGACCGTCACAATGACACCGGCGGCAAAGCCGATCAACAGCGACAGCGCACACATTGCCGTCAACGTCCATACCGAGATGCGTTTTCCGACATCCGGTTTGCTGAGCGCTGCCGCTCCGCTGGGTTGCACGGTTTTTGGTTGTTGCGTGGTCGAATGTTCGGTGGCTTGCAAAGCCAAGGCGGCCAGGTCCGCGCCGCGCGTAAACGGCTGCAATTGGTGAGCAACGCTCGCAGGAGTCGCAGGCCGTTTGGTAACGTCCTTGGCCAACATCGCATCCACCAAGTCGACGAGCGGCTGAGGCGCTGTGGGCAGTTGCGTGGCCAGACTGCGAGCCGGCTCAGAAACGTGTGCCGTCATCTTGGCAAACGCGGTAGAGTGTTGGTCATCTTCGAACGGAGCCCTGCCAGTCAGCAACTTGAAAAGCGTGCAACCGAGCGAATAAACGTCGGCGCGGATGTCGACGCTCTTGCAGTCGTTGACTTGTTCCGGCGCAATGAAATCTGCCGTACCGAGCGTTTGGCCAGTGCCGGTCATTTCCGGTCGATCGTCGTCATCAAGTTGCAGGCGAGCCAGGCCGAGGTCGAGCAACTTCACCTGTCCGTCGCGTCCCAACATCAAGTTGGACGGCTTAACGTCGCGGTGCACGAAACCCTGTTGATGGGTGTATTCGAGCGCTACGGCTGCCAAGCGAGCCAACTCACAAGCTTCGGCAATCGACAGCGGTCCCTGGCGTCGCAACAGTTCACCCAAATCGAAACCATCGATGTACTCGGTGATCAACACGGCCGTTCCGTCGATCTCACGGGCATCGAAGGCCGTGACCACATTCGAATGACTGAGCCGTCCGATGGAGCGCATTTCCGCTGTAAACCGATCAGCAATGCGGGGATTGCCCAGACGGTGATGCGCCAAAACCTTGAGCGCCACATCGCGTCCCAATTTCGTGTGTCGCGCCAGATAGACACTGCCCATGCCGCCCTGCCCCAACGGCCGCACGATTTCGTACTCGCCAAGCTGCCGCGGTAAAGTGGGTGCGTCCGTCGGCGTGGTGCTAGAATCTGCATGGGCTAAAGCGGCCAGCGCCTTAGCGACAGCATTCTGGCAATTCGCTTCGCTTTGAAATGGATTGTTACCATCCGCATTTCGCAACGAACAGATGAGCGAATCATCGTCGCTTTGGAGCGTTTCGATTTCATGCTGACAGTGCAAGCAGGTGCCCACATGCGCCGACAGATCGTCGCTCTCATCAGGAGCCAAGAGTCCGAGATTCATCTCACGCAAGCGTTCTGGCGTCGGGCACGAAGTGACCATCATTGGGTGGCTCCTTGGATTCTGATTATATTGGCTCGTCCGTAGTTCGCCGCAACGCGCTAGCGTCGGATTTCTTTTGGAGTGCGGCCGCGCAGCTGCCGCTTTTGAACGGAGCCAAACGTTCGGCACGACCATCGATCGTCCAACTCAATGCGAATTGACATGCGTGTCGCCAAACGGCCGAATGTCACCTTTTCGACACGA
>JAGQPK010000836.1 GCA_020426755.1 Planctomycetales bacterium | reverse complement strand
GGCTGCCATCCTTCCCTGCCCAACCGTACCGCCGGCGTGGGAAGCGGTGACCTACATGTGGTTGGCGCTACCCGGTTTGGCCATTTCGCTGATCGCATCCTTCGTTTGGCTGCGCTGCCCCGACCTCACGCGCCATAATCACATGACTCGATTGGCTGCGGCTACGGTAGTAGTACTCAGCACGTGGGCACTATGGAATCAACCTCGCTCCGGGATCTGGGAAGGGTTGGCCGGTAACGCCTTTCTGTATCTGGCCATCGATCCGATCACGCTGCGCTGGAGCCAAGTCGTCGCACGGTTCGCGCCCCTATCGTATGGCGTCTACCTGTCGCATTTGCTCTTCCTAAAAGTGGCGGAATCCGCCGCACAGAAGCTCGGCTGGTCCGCCTCTCCGACTCTCGACTTGGCGTGCTTCCTGGGGGCGGCCAGTGGTAGCTTGGCCTTGAGCTTCTTACTGGCGCGAAGCCGCTGGACCCGTTGGGCCATCGGCTAACGACTATTGTCGCCAAAGTGCTAGCAATCTGCTAAACTCAGCGGACTATTGACTCTCACAGGAAGGTCCGCACATGCTCGAATGGAATTCGATTCACAACATGGATTGCCTGACCGGGCTCAGCCAATTGCCAGAGCAGTCGGTCCATCTTGCGTTTGCCGACCCGCCGTTTAACATCGGCTATGACTACGACGTGTACCATGATCAGCGTGGCGCGGACGACTACCTGAATTGGTGCCGCGAGTGGTTGACGGCTGTGCTGCGTGTGCTTCGTCCGGACGGGACGTTTTGGTTGGCGATTGGCGACGAGTATGCGGCGGAATTGAAGGTGATGATGCAGCGCGAGCTGGGGCTCACCTGTCGCAGTTGGGTCATTTGGTACTACACCTTCGGCGTGAATTGCAAAATGAAGTTCAGCCGCTCGCACGCGCACTTATTTCATATGGTGCGTGCCCCGGCACAGTTCACTTTCAACGTCGATTCCATTCGCGTGCCGTCAGCGCGGCAGCTCGTCTACGGAGACAAGCGAGCCAACCCGAAGGGCCGCTTGCCCGACGATACCTGGATCTTGCGTCCGCAGGACCTGCCAGAGGGTTTCCAGGCCGACGGTGATACTTGGTATTTCCCGCGGGTCGCAGGCACCTTTCATGAGCGGGCCGGTTGGCATGGCTGCCAGATGCCAGAACAATTGCTGGGGCGGATCATTCGCGCGTGTTCCAACGAAGGCGACATCGTACTCGATCCATTTGGCGGTAGCGGTACGACGCTGGCGGTCGCCAAGAAACTCAAGCGGCAGTTTGTCGGCTTCGAGCTTTCCGACAGCTATGCGCAGAACATTCAAGATCGCCTCGCACAGATCACGCCCGGCGATCTTCTCAATGGCGCTGAAGAACCGTTGGTCAGCGCACCATCCACAGCCGCTGGGCGCAAACTCGATGAGCAGCACCAACCAAAGCGCAAGATCGTCAAACGCTCGCCAAACGCGGCGTCGAAAACGAATGCGACTCAAGCAACGATGAAACAAGGCACGCTGTTGCCGTTGGATGAAACAGGAAGCGAAGACTCAGCATGAAGTTTGCCATTTGTAACGAGACGTTTCAGGATTGGTCACACGCTGATGCATTTCGGGCGGCAAGTGCCGCTGGCTACACGGGCATCGAATTCGCTCCGTTCACGTTGGCCACCACGGCAGATCAAGTAACTACCGAATCGCGTCAAGAAATCTGCCGCTTACTTGCCGAACATGGACTCGAGTGCGTTGGCACGCATTGGCTGTTGGCCAAGACCGGGGGCTTTTACCTGACATCGCCTGACGTCGCGGTGCGAGAGCGGACGGGCGCTTATTTCCGATCGCTGGCGCAGCTGACCGCAGATCTCGGCGGCAAGATCATGGTGCTCGGGTCTCCCCAACAACGAAACCTGCTGCCCGGCGTCACGAACGAACAAGCCATGGAGTTCGCCGCCGATGTAATCCGCCATGCCGTGCCGCTCTTCGAGGAACTGGGCGTCACGCTGGCGCTCGAACCGCTAGGACCGGCCGAGGGCGATTTCCTGCTGACCGCAAAGTCCGGCATCGAATTGGCCAAGATGATCGATTCGCCCAACGTACGTTTGCATCTCGACGTGAAGGCCATGTCCAGCGAGTCGACACCGATTCCGCAGATTATTCGTGAATCAGCGGATTACTTGGCTCACTTCCACGCCAACGACCCCAACCGCCGCGGTCCCGGCATGGGCGACACCGACTTCGTGCCGATCTTCGCCGCGCTGAAGGAAATCGACTACCAGGGCTGGGTGTCCGTCGAAGTCTTTGACTATGAACCGGGCGTCGACGCAATCTTGAATGAGAGCATGAGCTACATGCAGAAGTGCTTGGAGAAGGCGTAGTTGTTCCACGCTAGAATGCGGCGTTCATCATGCAATGCGTGTGGCGTTCATCACGTAGTGTGAGCGGGTTTCATGGCGTAGCAATTGTTGAAGGTAGGCCAGCGATTCATCGGTGGTAAGCTGCTGCCGCCTGTCGGCAAACTTCGTCATGCCCCGCTCAGAATGGCAAACACGTGCCGCACACTTAGCTCGCCGTAACGCGTTAGCGTCGGTTCGTCCCGGCGCTGAGTATCAATCCGCTGCCTGCCATCGACTACGCGTTGGCCTTGAGCTCGGCCAAGTGTTGCGCGGTGCCCACGAGACGGTCCCAGTTTTCGTAGATGTATTCCGGCGGCCCGCCGATTTGAGCGACCACTTGCGCGACCATCTCGGTCGGCACCATCTCAATTGCATTCCAGGGACAGACCGTCAATTCGTACGGATTCGACTTCTTCGAAGGAATGTGGACGCACACTTCGCAGCCGACACAACGCTCGATGTCAATCTCGCACCAAG
>JAGQPK010000835.1 GCA_020426755.1 Planctomycetales bacterium | reverse complement strand
GGGAGCTCATGCAGCCAGCCACCTGAGGACGCTCTTTGCCACGAAATGGGTGGTCGGAACGGGACAGCTCAGCTTGCTACTTAGCCGCTTTCGCAGCTAGTTTCTCGGCAAATTCGGGGATTGTGTGGCCGTTGCAGTAAGGGAAACGGCGGGGCACCATGGCGATCGAATCGGTCCACAGAAGGGGTGGTGAGTCGCTCGCTGAGGGTTGAAGATATCAGCATTAGGGGGAGTGTCAAGCGACCAATGGTTAAAACCGGAAAAGTTGGAAAAAGTCGAGAATGCTGTACTTTTTGCGACGCGGATTACGTCTATATGGGTGGCAGCCCACCATGCGCCGCGAACTGACGGAGTTTGGTGAGCTGATGCACGCGTTAACGAATGGTTGAGCGCCGAACGCACTAGCCGCAGTTAACAGTATGCGCAGTTTTGAGAAGACGTTGAACCGACGCTAACGCTTTGCGGGGAACGGTTTGGTGAACTCGTCGGGCGGCGAGTTCTCTCGCGCGGCGAACAGTTTTGTCACGGAGTGCTTCACTTGGTGAATTGGGTGAACTTCGACATGGGAGGAATCAGTGACGGACGCGAGTGAATTGCCGGGAGGGATCCGGCAGCAGTTGGAATCGCAGCATGGATTGCGCGTCCGAGCTGTGCCAATGGCGGCCAGCGAGAGCGATCCGGCGGACGGCGATGCGCACGTCGTTATCCTGGATTCCCGCGCCACGCTGCGTCAAAAGACTCCGCATTTCGATATCTTGACCGACCATGTAAAGCGATTGCAATCACAGGGCCTGGCTGTGGTATTGCTCGCCGATCACGAAGGCCAATCCGTACCGCCCTACGACGCACTGCTTAGCGCTTCCGGTGCCGATGGTGTGATCGTCGATCTAGAACCCGTCGAACAACTCGCGTCGGCGCTCTGGTCCGCGTACTACGGTCAGAAGCGTTTGCGCCAAGTCGCAGAACAACTCGAACAAGCCAATCGCTCTCTGGAAGATCGCAAGGCCATCGATCAGGCCTGCCAGATACTTGCCCGCCGTCGCGAGATTTCGGAAAGCGATGCGGTGCGCATGCTGCGTCATGAAGCACGTAGTCGACGTGTGGCGATGGCAGAGTTGGCTCGCAGTATTCTTGCAGCGGGACCGTTGTTTGAAGCGTGATGTGGTGCATACCGTCTCAGCAAAACTCAAAACCTTAACGCCAATAACTTCGGATCACTTGTGATGAGATCACTAGTGAGTGCCATGTTGCTGTCACTCGCTTTGCCGTCGATGGGCTCCGTGAAACTGCTCGCGCCGACGAGCGTTAGCGGTCAGGGATGTTTTGCGAGTCGCCAACTGTAGAGATAACTTCACCGATCTCATCAATGCGACAGAGCGTGTTTCTAGTCGGACTTAAGGGAAAGAAGTTTCGGCGTGAATATGAACGTTTGATTGGGATTCTAGAAGGTTTCGGAATCGACAACGTCTTGCAACTTGAACACACGAATGATATCCCGGAACGAGCGCGGACAGATGCACCGGCCGGGCTTATTTTGATCGGACCGGATTGCGCGGAAGACGTCATTCGAGATCATGCCGAGGTTTTCGAACTTGGCGTGCCCGTGGCATTGGTGTCCTCGAAAGGTTGTCCGCAGCCTCTGATACCACGGCACATCATTTGTCCGACTATTCGCCTAGAATCTAGCGACGCGCTCAAAGATATTCTGCCATCACCTCACCGCGATCCACCATTCGCTGATATTGGCGATAACACATTTGAATCTGCAATTGTGCCGTCCAGTTACTATCTGACGTGGAAGGTTCCGCTCGAACGCTCTCTAGCGGTGTTGCTCTTGCCATTCGCGACAATTGCCATTGCATTGATATGGGTCGGTAATCTTCTCGCGCATGGCAAGCGTGCGATGCTCAAGCAATCGCACGTTGGCAAGTTCCGCAGGCCATTTCAACTGTGGAAGTTTCGAACGACACCCTACAACCAATCTGAGCCCCGTGGTCCCCTTAATGTCCTGCCCAATGACCCGGACTTCGGTTGGTGGGGAGCCAGTTTGCGTAAGCGGGGACTTGACGAGCTTCCTCAAATCTTCAATGTCGTGTTCGGGGGCATGACGGTGATTGGTCCGCGGCCGCGAAGGTTAGAGCATTTTGACGTGCTGGATAAGCGATTTCCAGGTTATCGCGATCGATGCATCGTCGCACCAGGGTTGACCGGAATCACACAAGTTACCCGTGGGCCGGAGACAGATGCGAACTTACAGCAGACAATCAAGCTCGACCTCGAATACATACAGTGCGCAAGCATATCGCTAGACATGAGAATCCTATGTGCGACGGCATTGATTGCTTTGGGATTCAATAAGTTCTCTGTTAGTCGCCTTCTGAGACTAACCAAGTGGGCGGATGTTGTTGCACCAGGCGCTGTCGTTTTGCATGCGGAACGTTTCTCGCGATTGAGGGTACATGAGACATAATCACCCGATGTGATTAGGACAGGGCATGCCCATTGTGTAATTTGTCGGGAAGTCTCGAGTTGATCGTCACGAGCAACTTGGTGACCGACGTTTCCCCATCTGGATGTGCATGACATCCTCGCGGCGCGGCATTCGTGCCAATGTGCATGTTGCAGATTCCGCCGTTAGAATTCCAAATATCAGCGCACCGGATTTGGACTCGAGTTTCATGCGGTAGGAAGTGCGCGACTTCCAACGTTTGGATGCCGCTACACGTTGCCCATCGATTGCCACGAAATACTTCAAGCGGCTGGGGCCTTTCTGCGGCGTGTCCGCAAATAGCGAAGGGGGGTGCACCTTCGCAGCTTCGTATTGCTCCCGAGTGTTGATGCCAGTTCAACGATCAGTTTACGGGCAGGAGCCCGTA
>JAGQPK010000834.1 GCA_020426755.1 Planctomycetales bacterium | reverse complement strand
ACAAATATGCGGCAAGTTACGGGTCCGAAGATTATCGGCCGAGTGCCCCGAGTGATATTGGCCGTGACGACATTGAGTTGCTTTCAGCGACATTGCTAGACGAGCGGACGGTGTTCCTGGAGACTCCTGCGTTGCAGCCCGTGATGCAGTTAGCCTTAAACTACGCTCTGAAGACTTCGCACGGTCAAGTAGTGCGAGACTGGTACTACCACACGATCAACTCAGTCCCACTCATCGGCATGGACCAACGGCGGCTGACGAAACCGATTCGACGCAACCGTGAGACGGATCGCAACCAGTCGCTTGCAGCAGGCGTCATTTGGCGATTTCGTGCCCGCGATGCCGCGCCCGATTTGTCGCAACCAGCAGCGATAGGCTGGCAGGACGCGCGCGTGGATCGCCTGGCGGCGCTCTCCGTACCTCGCGATCAATCGGCATCGACGGGCATCTCCCCGGGGCCTTTTTTGGCAGCTGCCGACGGGTATGTTCGCGTGTCGTTGAAAGGTGCGTATCAGTTTGCCTGGGAGGGCAGAGGACGAGTCCGCTTGCGGATCAACGATCATGAAGTCGCGAGCGGCCAGGACGACGACCTGCGTAACTTGCCACGTCGCACTGTCGTCTTGCGTCAAGGACTAAATCACATTGAGCTCGAGTATGAATCACCGTTAGCGGACACCGCTGCAGTTCGCTTGCTATGGAGCGGTCCCGATTTCGATTTCGAACCCATTCCGCCGGCGATGTGGCTCTATGATGTCAACGACCCTGAGTTGTTGCATTGGCAATCGCTCCGTCAAGGTCGCGAATTGTATGCCGACTTGCGTTGCTGGGCCTGTCATGGCGACCGTGGTGAGCGATCGCTCGAAATCGGCCGTGCCGGACCCTCGCTAGTCGATGTCGCCCAGCGACTCGATCGCAACTGGATTGCGGCTTGGTTAGCGGAACCGGCACAATTGCACGGCGATCGCACGATGCCAGAAGTGCTCGTAGGTTCGCTCGAACAACGGCGTCAACAGGCCGTCGACTTGGCCGCGTTCTTGACAAGCGGACAATCGAACGATGCATTGCAAGGCACATTAAACGGCGTCACTGAAAGGAATGCTCGTCGTGAGAGTGAGGGGCGAGAGTTGTTTGAACGTGTCGGGTGCATTGCTTGCCACTTCGTCGGTGAACCGCCGGAGTCGAATAGCGTCACCGACCGAATACGACTAGATCATGTCACTTGGAAATTCAAGGCGAACGGCTTGTCGGATTTCTTACGACAACCGGATCGCAATTACACATTCACACGGATGCCCGACTTGAAGCTGACTGCCGATGAGACTGCCGCCCTCGTGGCATATCTTGACGAGGTCGCGGTCGGGCAGTTTCCCGACTGGACTCGCCAGTACGTCGCCAATGCTACGGAAGGCAAGCGGCTTTGGTTGAATTATCGGTGCAGTGCCTGTCATCGATTGCTTGACGGCGCTGACGGTGCGCCACTCGATCATGACGTCACAACGCAACGAATATTTTCCGCAGCGATTGCTGCCCGGCAGTCATCGCTAGACACAGCGGACTGCGGTGGTTGCTTGTCTAGCTCGAACGACGAAACGCAACAGGTCCCACGTTATGATTTGTCGCCCGCAGAACGCACGGCGCTAACTCGTTACCTGACGACGCGTGTCAATCCAGGTGCAACGGATAGTGCGCATGAAGCTGCCACACGACTAATGAAGAGATCTCGGTGTCAGGCATGCCACGACCGGGATGGTGAGCGAGCAAACTGGAGGGGGATCGTCGCCGATGAGGGCGACGGACGACCACTGGAACCGCTCCCGTCGTTGACCTGGACAGGTGAGAAGTTGCGTCGCGACTGGCTAGAAGAATACCTGCGCGGCGACAGTTCGCCTCAGCTTCGCAATTGGCTTTTGCCGGCCCGAATGCCCCGTTTTAAGGCAATTGCGGGCGCATTGGCTGACGGTCTCGCCCAACAACATGGTGTGCTGAACGCGCAAGAGGTTGAATTCGTCGATCGAGACGATTATGATGCGTTCGTGGCTAAACAGCAGCAAGTCAAGCTGGGACGCGAATTGACGACTGCCGCCAATCTCGATTGTCGACAGTGTCATGGTTTCGGAGACTTGCTACCCCGTGGTGATCAACGGACTCAGATCGCGTTTGGGGTGAATATGGCTGAGACGCGCAAGCGGTTGCGGTACGACTACTACCGAAGATTCGTTCTGAATCCAACTCGGTACGAAGTCGGCACCAAGATGCCACAACTGTCAGTCGAGGGTAAAACCAAGGTGTTGCACATTCTGGGCGGAGATGGGGTGCAACAGTTCGACGCGATCTGGCAGTACATACAGCACTCATTTTGATCAGGATGATCAGGTGCCGGGGCGGAACGACAATCGTGTCCGGCAGTTCGATGCACAGCGTCGAGCTTGCCAAGGATTGGACCCATTGAACCGACTCGAGGATGATCCTGCAAATGAATGCCATGATCAATCGAACCGCCAACGGACCGCACCCCGTTTCTCTAGCTGCCCAACAAAAAATGACCAAAGGCGAATTGCTCGATGCGATTTGGTCGTGTGAAGCCGTCTACCGGGATGGCGTCGACCCACAACGCGACCACCGCCAGTTCTTGAGCCGCGACGAGCTAGTGACAGTGTATACGCTCGTGCAGCGGCGCGCAGAATTGCGATCGGAGTCGAACGGCTGAGAGTGGCGCCCACCGTCCAACCGGCGCGTACTCGGCACCAGCTCGTCAACGATGCGCAGAAACCTAAGGTCGGCGTTCTATTTTTGCCGCTGGCCATCAGTTCATTTCCGTCTGCTTGGCCGAAGGCCTTCGTCACCGTAGCCTAGGGCTACGATGACAAAGGCCTTCGGCCAAAC
>JAGQPK010000833.1 GCA_020426755.1 Planctomycetales bacterium | reverse complement strand
ATGCTTGGATCGTCAAGCAGTGTAGCGCGGTGCCGCCCGAGCGACGCATTCTTGTCACTAGCCACGACGCGTTCGGCTACTTCTGTCAGCGCTACGGATTTCGCGCCGCAGCGCCGACAGGTTGGTCGACGGGACAGGAAGTTGGCGGTGGAATGAGTTTTCAACGACGTCAGGCGTCGGTCGAATCGATCCGTCAGTTTGGCGTCAAAGCGATTTTTGTGGAGACGAGTGTCAATCCGAAGTTGATTCGAGAGATTGCTGCTGAGGCCGGGGTATCTATCGGCGGCGAGCTCTATTCCGACTCGATGGGGATGGAAGGAACGGCGGGGGAAACCTATCTCGGCATGATGCGGGAGAACGTGATCAAGATCGTTCAAGCACTCAAGTAAGTAAACCGACTAAGACAACCATAACGAAACGATACCCATGCGGCCGATTCTGGCACTCCTGGTACCCATCGCGTTTCTTGGCGGCCTGTATTTCTACATGGAGCACCGCCCGCGCGCAGCAGCAAGCCTACATGACTTTGCGCCGACGGCCGCCGAGGGCAAGTTTTCGCTTGACGTCACGTTGACCTTTGCAGCCGGTCCGGACGAATTTGCACTCGACACGAATGCAGCGCCATCATTGCTTGTGCAGTTGCGTGGACAGGACGTGCTACGTCGTAGGGATGCGATTGCACCGGGTGAGCCGCTGCATCTGGACAACCTGACAGATCTACGTGCGGGCCCCAACGAATTCTATGTTGAAGCGACTCCTGCCGACGGTACGCAACTACAGGCACGAGCACTGCGTGTGCGAATTTTTCGCGACGGCAATCCTCTGACAGAAGAAACTCTTTGGTCCGAGCCCGGTGAAGCCGTCAGCGGTACGATCGCCGTTGACATTCCGAATTGGGCAGCGAATGAACCTGCTGTCGACGCCACTCCTTGAGGATGTGACTGATGCCAAACGGTGAAGTACCTGCGATTGAGGTCGAGCACCTTACCGTCAGTTACGGTCCGGTGCCGGCGCTCCTCGACGTGAGTCTGAAGATCCCGCGCGGCCAGTTGGTGGGTATCATTGGGCCCAACGGCTCGGGCAAGTCAACGTTGATGAAGAGCATTCTGGGATTCGTGCGTCCCGATGTTGGCCATGTTCGCATTTTCGGACAACTCGCGGAACGGGCCAAAGGACAGGTTGCCTACGTCCCGCAACGAGGCTCCGTCGATTGGGATTTTCCGATCACCGTGCGCGAAGTGGCGCTGATGGGCAGATTCGGACATGTCCGCTGGTGGCGTGACTACACACGTCGCGACTATCAAATGGCGGATGAAGCGCTGGAAATGGTTCGCATGGACGGCTTCAAGAACCGACAGATTGGCCAACTCTCCGGTGGGCAGCAGCAGCGTGTGTTCATGGCGCGGGCTATGGCACAAGGTGCAGAGATCCTGTTGCTCGATGAACCATTTGCCGGAGTAGATGCAGCAACGGAACGAGCTATCCTCGACGTCCTGCGGCAAACGAAGGCTGCAGGACGGACGCTGTTGGTTGTGCATCACGACCTTGCAACAGCGCAAGAGTATTTTGATTCCTTGGTCTTGCTCAAGCAACGTCTGCACGCCTACGGTACACCGGAGATGGTATTGAATCCGGACTTGTTGAGTCAGGTCTACGAAGGTGAATTACGTGCCTTCGCGCGGCTGACCCAAAACGCCTCGTCGTCCGCGCTGAATCCCGCGGAGCAACAACCATGAGCGGTCTGCTGCATCACTTGATCGATCCGCTGTCTGAGGTCGCTTTTCAAAAGGCGTTGATCGGCGGCAGTCTCGTCGCGATTGTTTGCGGTGTGATTGGCTGCTTCGTCATCCTGCGGCGCATGGCGTTCTTGGGTGACGCGCTGTCGCATGCGATGCTGGCCGGTGTCACTGCCGGCTACTTATTCATGCAGATCGTTTTCGGCATCGAGGCCCATGCCCCCGCGATGCTGGTTGGTTCCGTTATTGCGGGACTCATTACGGTGGCACTAATTGGCTTTGTGTCGAAGGTGTCGCGAATCAAGGAGGATACGGCAATTGGGATCATGTACACCGGCATCTTCGCTGTGGGCGGTGTGTTGGCGTCGATCTTCAGTCACCGGATTCATCTCGACCTCTATCATTTCGTGACCGGTATGGTGTTAGGCGTAGAGGACGCTGATCTCTGGATGATGGCATCCGTGACCACGGTCGTGTTGATGATTGTCATCTTGTTCTTTCGCCATTTCCAACTCACGACGTTCGATCCCGTAATGGCCGCCTCGCTCGGAATTCCCGTCGTCTTTTTCGACTACTTGCTTACCACTTGCACTTCGCTGGTCGTGGTGAGTGCCGTCGGTTTGGTTGGTGTGATTCTCGTCGTCGGTTTGTTGGTTACGCCAGCGGCAACGGCTTATTTGCTGAGCGACCGTTTATCACGCATGATGAGCTTGGCGGCACTGTTCGGCGTGACCAGTATCGTGATCGGACTCTATGCTTCGGCCTGGATCGGCAACGTCGCGACGGGACCATCGATCGTAATCGCGAGTACCGCGCAATTCCTCGTCGTGTTGGTTGTGGCTCCACGCTACGGAATGTTGGCCGATTGGCTCCGCCGTCGCGCGAACGTTCCGCAACCGATCATCGAAGACATCCTCGGCGTGTTTCGCTACGGCGAGAATGATCAGTTGGCGCTGGCTGATGTACAACAGCGTGTTACCGGGCGACCGGAAACAATTCAGCGAGCGATCCGCGCGTTGGAAGAGAAGTCGCTGTTGAGAGTCGAGGGGCAACAGATCACGCTGACGCCGCTCGGTAAGCAAGAAGCAAATCGTTTGGTCCGCGCCCACCGATTGTGGGAAGCATATCTCGAACGCGTGGGAACACCGG
>JAGQPK010000832.1 GCA_020426755.1 Planctomycetales bacterium | reverse complement strand
CGGCGGTTCGCCCGGTCGAGCTGGTGTCGCTCGACCCGGTATTGTGATCAACGAGATCTTGGCGAACACGAGCGCCGAGGGAGCGAGCGACGGCATCGAATTGCTCAACATATCGGATTCGTCAATCGACATCAGTGGCTGGTGGTTGAGCGACGCGATCGGCACCTTTAACAAGTTTCAGATTCCGGCGAACACGATCCTGGGTTCTGGCCAGTTCATCGCGTTTGACGAAAGCCAGTTCAATGCAGACCCGGATCGCGGTTTTGCCTTGAGCGGCTCCAACGGCGATGACCTCTGGTTGACGGTGGCCGACAGCAACGGCAATCTCCAGTGGATCGTCGATGAAGCTCACTTCCTTCCGTCCTTGGACGGCGAACCGTTCGGTCGCGATGCGATGGGCCATTTGACGCCATTGACTGGCTTCACGCCGGGCGCCACCAACGCCGATCCTCGAGTCGGCCCGGTAGTCATCACGGAAGTCATGTACTCGCCGGCCCTGCCGACCGCCGCGGAGCTAGCGATTGACCCGACACTGGACGCGCGGGACTTAGAATACGTTGAGATCCTGAATCCGACGGATGCGACGGTCGATCTGACCGATTGGCGTATTCGCGGTGGCATCGACTACAACTTTGCGCCAGGTGATTCGGTCGCGGCGCAAGGTGTCTTCCTGCTCCTGCGATTCGATCCGAATAGTGCGGCGAATGCCAATAAGCTGTCAGCGTTTGTCGCCCACTACGGCTTGTCGGCTGGCAACGTCAAAATGTACGGCGGATACCAAGGAAGCTTATCGAATTCCGGTGAGCGAATTACGTTGCTCAGCACCGACTTGTCGCAGATCGGTCAACCAACTGCGCTGCCCCGTGTGCAACAAGACGAAGTGATTTACGACGATCGACTTCCTTGGCCTACCGACGCCGAAGGCACTGGCAACTCACTGCAACGTGTGGCCCCTGGCCTCTATGGCAACGACGGGCAATCGTGGAAGGCGGCCGTGGCGTCACCGGGCCGGGCGACGTTTGCGGCGGTTATCGGCGACTTCGACGGTGATGGCCAGACGAATGTCACCGACATCACGCTGCTGTTCAACGAACTACAGTCGCCCACGCCCGATGGGTCGCGATTTGACTTGAACGCGGACGGCGTGATCAACGAGGCCGATCGAGACATTCTGGTTCTCGACATCATCGGCACAACGTACGGCGACGCGGATCTCGACTACGTCTTCGATTCACGCGACTTCGTGCGTTTGTTCCAGATCGGCGAATACGAGGATGGCATCCCGAACAATTCGACCTGGGACGAAGGCGACTGGAATGGCGACGGCGAATTCGATTCGGCCGACTTAACGCTGGCCGCTCAGCACAACGGCTACGTCATACTCCGCGATACCGCGGCGGCCAAGTCGCCTATTAATGACGCATCACCTGTCAAAGACGTGGCCGCAGCACTTGACTCCAGCAGTGATGCGCCGTTGTCCACTTCGCTGTCGGATTCCAGCGAAGAGCAGTTCAACGTTGCCGGCGACGCGACGCCCGTACAGGGCAAGCAAATGTTGTTAGGGGACTCGGCTGTCACTGACCTGCCAGACGCTCGCGACGGCCTGCTGGTCGACGCCGCCAGCTCCATCGCCGACAGCGATGAACTGGACGACGATCTGCTCGGTGATTTGGCGAGTGACGGTCGCTTGCGAAAGATCTAGGCCAAGAGCAACTTCCAGTTTGAACAACTCGTCGCAAAATGCCTTGCGTCCCCGCGCCTTCGCGACTCTGCGATTATTTCTTAACGCAAAGTCGCAATGACGCGGAGACCCGTTGGCAATTGAATGTTGAATTCTAATCCTTGCAGCGTGGCCGACATTCAACATTCAACATTCAACATTCGATATTCAACATTCGATATTCGATATTCGATATTCACAACGCAACCTTCTTCGCCGCCCACGGTCCAAGTTGCTCGCGGAAGATCTTGGCGTTGTGGCGAATGTCGACAGGCAGACTTGGATGCATAAGGACGTGCTGACGAGGAATCGCGCAAGTCAACTCGTGCTTCTCCAGTAGCACGAAGACTTCGTCGAGCAGCTTCGCTTCGGCGGCCGAATCGGTCGGGCGTTGCGCTGGCCATGGTTCGATAATCATGGCTGGCCGCTGTTGCCCTGGTGCTCCCATGCCCACTAGTGCACTGCGATAAACTGCTGGATGTTGGTTGGCGATCGCCTCACAGGGAATCGTGAACATCACGCCCGCAGCGGTGGTAACACGATGAGCTTTTCTCCCACAGAACCAGAACCGATCGGAGTCGTCCAAATAACCGACGTCGCCCATGCGATGCCACAGACGCTGGCCATCGTAGATTTTGGCGAGTGGATTCGATTCCGTTCGCGTCACGTACTGTTGGGTAACGACGGGACCGCTGACGATTAGCTCGCCAATTTCACCCGCAGCACAATCGTTGATTCCATCGAGCGACGAGATTGGCTCATCGTCAATCGGAATCACACGCCATTCGATCTCCGAAAAACGGCGTCCCACGCAGGTACCCGCGCCGACTGCTGTTTGAGCAGCAGTCTCTTCCAATACTTCCGTTGCGGAAATCGAAGCGACTGGCAGCGATTCGGTTGCGCCGTAAGGTGTGTGAATGTCACCATCGTCGGCGATCGCCGCCTTCATTCGACGCAAGACGTGTGGGGGAACTGGCGCGCCCGCCGATAGAATACGACGAACGGTGGGCAGACGAATTGAGTGGCCCTCGCAATACTGCCCCACCACATTCCAGATCGCGGGCGATCCGAAACACTGAGTCACTTGCCAGTCACGTACGGCTTGCACGATCCGCTGCGGATCGACCTGGGCCGGCCGGCGTGGATCCATGTCGGGAATGACGGTCGTC
>JAGQPK010000831.1 GCA_020426755.1 Planctomycetales bacterium | reverse complement strand
TCACCGACATTTGGATGCTCTGCGTCGCCTTCTCCCAACAGCGACAACGATTGGCCGGCGCGCAACGTCACGTTCAGTTCGATCGGCCCGCCATCCGTCGGCCAGGCAAGTCCGCTCGCAGCCCAATACGTCAGGTCACCAGCTCCACGCGACGGTTCCGCCAGTGGAACCAGATCCACCGCCAGCAAATGCCGCGATTCGAGCAGTTCGCATGACGACACTGCGAATCGCCGTGGTGACCGGCGCCACGACGGATCGTGTGACGTCGTGAACGAGAATCGATTGCGAGCGCGATCACTCGGGTTCATCAGTCTGCTCCTATCGCCGCCTCGCGTTACACTGAATGACAAGCGCTCGGTCATTCAGCGTCAACTGTCAGGTAACACTTTTCAGGTATCATTATTAGCGACTTGTGGCGCTGTCGGTAACGCGAAAATCGTCAGTATTCAGCGGCGTATCTGTGGCATTCGCCCTCTCTGACGATGAGTTGCTTTGACATTCCGCATCTACATGGCGTTACACAGCTTCCGTTGTGTTTCCCTCCCCCTGCCCCCTCTTCGTACCACAACATCTTTGAAAGTATCAAAATCTCCAGGCCTAAATGCGGCAGCTCCTCCTCCCGTCGATGGCCTCCCTATCGCGGCACAGTACCGGGGGACTGTTTGATTTCACCACGAAGTAACGAAGCACACGAAGCCCCCACATCACTTGCTTCAAACGCGCAAGCACGGAACCTAACCTGCAGTACGTTGCCCTGCTTTCGCCGTGATCGGCCACGCTTCCCCCAAGACTGGGAAGATTTGTCTTCGTGTACTTCGTAACTTCGTGGTGAAATACATCGCTCGGTCGCTCCGACGCTGAATTTCGGTCCAAACTGAGTGAAATTGAGCGAGCGGTTGCCGGCGAACTTGACAGTCCTCAGACAATTCGATTGCGTTCCGTCGTCTGAACATCATGGCGAATAGTCGTTATGATAAGTGGATTGTGCACAGGAGACCTCGCTTGAGCCGTTCACTCTTTGATGATATACCGCCGCCCGCACCGCAGCGACGTGTCTTCACCGTTTCTGAATTGAACCGGCGAATTCGCGCGACGATGCAGGAGCGTTTCCCAAGTCTCTGGGTGAGTGGCGAGATCAATGATTTGGCGCGGCCCAGTTCCGGGCACGTATATTTGACGCTCAAGGATCAAGACGGCCAAATTAAAGCCGTGATTTGGCGCAATACGGCCGCCAAACTGCCGTTCGATCTCGAAGACGGCATGGAAGTGGTTTGCGAAGGTTCCATCGACGTCTATCCGCCGCGCGGCACCTATCAGTTGATCCTCCGGCAGATTGAACCGCGCGGCGTTGGTGCGCTGCAGCTGGCATTGGCTCAGTTGCGGGAACGGCTCGGCAGTGAAGGGTTGTTCGATCCGGCTCGCAAGCGCCCACTACCGCGTTTTCCGCGACGCTTGGCGGTTGTGACGAGCCCCACCGGCGCGGCAATTCATGACTTCTTGGAAGTTCAAGGACGTCGTTGGCAGTCAACCGACGTCATCGTGATTCCCACGCGCGTGCAAGGAGCTACCGCGGCGCCCGAGATCGTCGCCGCCATCGAAACCGCGCATCAACTGAGGCCGCTGCCCGATGCCTTGGTGATTACGCGCGGAGGCGGAAGTCTGGAAGACTTGTGGTGCTTTAACGACGAACGCGTGGTGAAAGCCGTGGCCGCCAGTCGCATACCGACAGTCTCGGCAATCGGCCATGAAATTGATGTCACGCTGTGCGACTTGGCTGCCGATGTCCGAGCGCTCACGCCCAGCGAAGCGGCTGAACGCTTATCGCCATCAATGACTGACGTACGCACGGAACTGGACAACTGGGGGCGTCATCTGGTCAACTGCCTGCAGCGACAGACACAATGGGCGCGGATGCGACTTGACGCCTTGGCACAGCGGCCCGTGTTGGCGCGCCCTACTGAACGACTGCGCGACTTGGCGCGACGACTCGACGAACGTGAACTGCGACTCGACACTGCCATGCGCAATCAATTCGCACATGCGCGACGACAATTATCTGCTACCACCGCTCAGTTAGAAAGCCTCAGTCCACTCGCGACACTCGGCCGTGGCTACAGTCTCACCACGCGTGCCTCCGACGGTGCGTTGATCCGTCACATCGATGACACAAACGTCGGTGACGAGATCTGGACGCAGGTCGCTGACGGACAGATCCGGAGCCGCGTGGAAGAACGCAAAGAATCGAATTTTGAATATTGAATATCGAATTCTGCACTTCGAAGTGGCCATGCGCGCTTGATCACATTTCAACATTCAACATTCAACATTCAACATTCAACATTCGATATTCAACATTCAACATTAAGCTTTCTCATGAACCAACCGAACGAAAACACTCCGCCGAAGAGCTTTGAATCGTCACTCAGCGAACTTGAACGGATCGTGAGCGACTTGGAATCGGGCGAATTGCCGTTGGCGGAATCGCTCAAGCAATATGAGGCCGGTGTCGCGCATCTGCGGAAGTGCTATGAGCAGTTAGAGGCGGCGGAGCGGCGTGTCGAGTTACTGAAGTCGGTGCAAGCCGACGGCACGGCCGAGACGGAGCCCTTCGCGGACGATAGCCTAACGCTCGAAGAAAAGGCCAGCTCGCGCGCTCGGCGTCGATCGACACGGTCTTAGAACGCAGGGATGCCATTTTGGAGTACGATCGCGCAACGGCCTATTGACTACGACCGGGCTTTTGGAGTGCGATCGCGCAGCTATCGCTTTGCCACTCGATCCGATCTGGCAGTAAGGAAGGAATTCGGCTGTCGAACGCTGTCGGCCGCTTCCGTCCGCTTGACGCTGGCGGATCCCAGCGTCTAGCGCTGTCGACCTTGGCTAGTCAACGATGA
>JAGQPK010000830.1 GCA_020426755.1 Planctomycetales bacterium | reverse complement strand
GTCCGGTTCCAGGAGCATGACAGCCAGCCGCGAATAGCAGCGCACTGCAAAGCCCCAAGGCGCAAACACTCTGCAGGAAGCGGCGTTTCGCCACGATAACCAGTTCTTTTCGGTAGGCGTCCAAGCCACTGATCCTCCACCAAATCTCGACGCAGTTCACTCCGGGCCCAGCCGAGAATCATGCCCGAAATCAACGGGCGGAGGGTACCTCGTGTCTCCCCTCGAGGCAATAGCGATCTCGCGACAGCAAAGCGGTGATGCTACCGCGAATATCGAATTTTGAAGTCGGAGTGAGAATGACGCGCGTTGAATCAACAAGCCCGCTAGCGGATGGCGCCGACAACCATGGCTCCCCCATGCGGACCTAGCTCACCATTCACCATTCACCATTCACCATTCACCATTCACCATTCACCATTCACCATTCACCATTCACCATTCGATATTCGATATTCAGCGCGGCACTCATTTGCCATACATTGCCGGTAGTCATATCAAGACCTCGACGGGCTTTCCAATGATTGCGTTAATTGCTCACGATGCGAAAAAACAGGAACTGCTAGACTTTGTGCAAGCGCGCGCGGAGTTCTTCAGAAGCTATGAACTAGTCGCGACCGGCAACACGGGCAAACTCTTGCAAGCGGAAGTCGGCCTGGTAGTCGAGCGAGTGGCGCATGGGCCCTTCGGCGGCGACTTGATCATTGGTGGTCGCGTCGCGGAAGGTAAAATCGAAGCGGTGCTCTTCTTCCGAGACCCACTGACGGCTCAACCGCATGAGCCGGACGTTTCGGCGCTCATGCGCGTCTGTGACGTGCACAGCGTTCCCCTGGCAACCAACGTTGCGACAGCGCAGGCGGTGGTCGCTTGGCTGCAGGCGAGTAGCTGCGACTAGGAGCTGGGTGCTAGGCGTTCTCTGCAGTCTTTCATTGCTGTCACCGTCAAATTCACGGCGTTACACCTAGCCTCTAGCTCCTAGCAACTAGCCCCTCAAACATCCAGCAACTCGCCGGTCGAATCGCCGAATGATTCAACCTGGACACCGACGCGTCTCAACATACCGACAAACAGATTCGCCATCGGCTGCTTCTCCGGTTGGTTGAAGCGTCCTGGTTTCAGCGTGCCACCACCGTGGCCGGCCAGAATCACTGGCAGATTCTCGTGCGTGTGGCGGTTGCCGTCCGCGATGGCACCACCGTAGACAATCATCGAGTTGTGGAGTAACGAACGCCCGTCGACATCCGTCGTCTGAGCGAGCTTCGACAGGAAGCGGGCAAACGACTCAATGTAGAACTGGTCGATGCGTGCCACCTTCTTCGCGAGTTCCGGTTGTCGCTGGCTATGCGTGAGATAATGATGTCCTTCCGGAATCCCCAGGTGCGGGAAAATCCGATTACTGCCGTCGTAGGCGAGCAGCAGTGTGCCGACACGAGTCGAATCCGTTTGAAACGCCAACAACAGCATGTCGTACATCAAGTCCATATATTCACCGAAATCGGCGGGAATACCCTCCGGCGTCGCTAACGGTGTCTCCGGCGGATCTCGAAAGCGTTCGGCAGCCTTTAACCGCTGTTCCATCTCTCGCACAACGGTCAAGTATTCATCGAATTTCCGTCGGTCGAGTGCCCCCAGTTCCGGTTCGATGTCGTGGATTTCCTCCAGCACAAAGTCCAACACGCTACGATCTGACTCTTGCCGCATGGCGAAATTGCGTTTCCGATCCATGCCGGCCCCGGCGCCGAAGAGTCGCTCGAACACTTGACGCGGACTGGCCTCGGGAGTTACTGGCGTCGTCGGAGAACTCCAGGCAAGATTGTATTGATAGGCACACGCGTACCCCGAATCACAACTGCCCGAATTACGAATCAAATCCGAAGTCAGCTCAAGCGATGGCAGACGAGTCAGATGGCCAAATCGTTGGGCAGCCAACTGATCAATCGAGATCCCCACGTGTATGTCACTGCCGGCAGTCTTACGTGCGCGGCGGCCAGTCAGAAATGTCGCGCTGGCACGAGCATGATCGCCTGCGCCATCGCTACCGGGAGTCGCGTTGATATGATCGAGATTGCCGAGCACCTGAAAGTGGTCACGTAGCTTGCTGAGCGGCTGCATCGTTTCGTTTAACTCGAACGCTTCGCTCGGCCACCAATGATCCTGCTGGACGCCATTTGGAATCGACATGAATGCCATTCGCAGCGGCGCGCCGGTCTCCGTAACAGCCATCGTTGCGGTGGGGGCAGCTAAGGCGCGACGCGGTGACAGCGAGGGAAGCAAGGGGAGGGCGACCGCGACGCCAGCAGCACGCAAGAAAGCTCGCCGGACCAGTTGATCGCGCTCTCCATCTGCCTGTTGAATTCTGCTGCTCATGTTATCTCACCTCTTGCGGTCGTTGCCGTTGAAACGGCGCGGAGTTGATGACGCCTTGCAGCAACGAACTGAATCGTCCACCGCTGGCCTGCAAGTCATCAACGATCAAATCCACGGTCTGCTCGTCTGTGTGCTCGATGCCGCGCCCCGTGGCGTAGGTTAACATTTTTTGCGTCAGGCATCGATAGAAATCAGCCGCATGCCGTTCGCGTAAAATCGCTTTCAGTTCGCGAACGTCGTGAAACGACTCACCCGTGATCAATTCTCCTGACGCATCGATTGGCTGCCCCTTATCTTGTTCGCGCCACATCCCGAGCGCGTTGAAGTTTTCCAGCGCCAAGCCGAGCGGATCCATGCGCGCGTGACAGGAGGCGCACAGCGCCGATTCACGATGCGCCGCCAGCAGTTCGCGCAACGTTGGCTGGTGATCGCCGAACTGCTTTTCGGCATCTTCCAAAGCTGGTACGCCGCCCGGCGCCGGCGGTGCCGGCGTTCCCAGAATATTATCGAGCACAAACAAACCACGTTTCA
>JAGQPK010000082.1 GCA_020426755.1 Planctomycetales bacterium | reverse complement strand
TGCCGGAGCCGGCGCGGTCGTAGGCACTTCCATCGAGTCATCTCCGATTGCTCAAAATGGCCCGGGCAATAGCCGGCGAGCCTCAAACTTTGTGCGTAATCACTGCGGTGTCGGCCCGATCGCCCACGAAAGGCCGCTGCATCCCACGCCGCTCGTCGCAGTTCCATATTCTAACGGCATCAGTCAGTTCGTGTTTGCCCTGCCGATGATGTTCGTGTACGAACGGTGGCTAGCAGCAGTTCGACGCCGCCGCGGCTCCGTTGTTTTCCCGACCTGAAACAAGCTGCCCTAGTTCGCCGCAACGCGTTAGCGTCGGATCGAAACCGCCTAAACCTTGGCAAATTCACTTGCGGTGAACTTTTTTGGAGCTGGCAGCGCGGAACGTCGATGTTGCTTGTCCACCGCTGTGTGTCTGGTTATAGGTAGCCAACTCGGTCCGTGCAATAATCCTCGAGATTTGGCTTATTCAATTCCAGGGCCCTCGTCGCTGCCACTCCAGACTGGCCCGTCGGGAAACTGATACATCGCGACCGATTCGGGCCGCATTTCAATGCTGTAACCAGGAAGTTTGGGCGGCTGGTAACGTCCACGTACGACTTCGACTGGTTCCATGAAATGTTCGTGAAGGTGATCGACATATTCGGTCCACCGATCCTGTAGCGAACCGCTCACCGCAATGTAATCGAACAGGCTCAGGTGGACGATATGTTCGCACAGCCCAACCCCACCACCGTGCGGGCAAACTGGGATCTGGAACTTGGCCGCCAGAAGCAGCACAGCGAGAACTTCGTTAACGCCGCCCAATCGACAGCTATCCAACTGGCAAAAGTGAATGGCACCCGCCTGCATCAACTGCTTGAACACGACCCGATTTTGAATCATCTCGCCCGTCGCTACGCGTGTCGGGGCAATCTGTCGCGCGATTTCGGCATGGCCTAGGATGTCGTCCGGGCTGGTCGGTTCCTCGATCCAGTACAGATCGAACTCGGCCAATTCCCGCATCCACTGAATCGCTTGAGGCACGTCCCAAACTTGATTGGCGTCGATCATTAGTTTGATGTGAGGTCCGATTTCGGCACGGACCAAACGCAGGCGATGTCGATCTTGCTCCAGGTCGGCACCGACTTTCAGTTTCATCGCTTGCCAGCCATCGGCCACGGCCGCGCGGCAACGGCGGCGAATTTCGTCGTCTGAGTAGCCTAGCCAGCCCGCGCTGGTCGTGTAGGCTGGGTAGCCTCGGACTAGCATGTCGTCGATACGCTGCTGCCGGGTAGGTGCTTGGCGACGCAGGATCTCCAACGCTTCATCCGGCGTGAGCACGTCGGTCAGGTAGCGAAAGTCGACGCAGTCGACGAGCTGCTCGGGCGACATTTCGGCCAATAATCGCCAGAGCGGTCGCTGCGAGAGCTTGGCCCACAGGTCCCACACGGCGTTAACCAAAGCGGCTGTCGCCATGTGTACGATCCCTTTCTCGGGACCTAGCCAACGGAGTTGCGAGTCACCTACGAGCGTGCGCCAAAAACGCCCGGGGTGCCGCATGAGATCTTCAACTTGTTGGCCGACCAACTTGTCGGCGTAGGCGCGAATCGCTGCAGCGCACAGCTCGGTCCCGCGGCCCAGCGTAAACACGATGCCGCAGCCCACGTGTTCCGAATCGGTCTGTAGGGTCACGTACGCAGCGGAATAATCGGGGTCCGGGTTCATCGCGTCGGAGCCGTGCTTTTGGCGCGAAGTCGGGAAGCGAACGTCATCGACGCGGATAGAAAGAATCTTCGTCACGGCAAAGCTACTCATCGATTTGTGCAGGAAATGCGACTATCATCCACGTACGTGGCAGCGGCTCAGAGGCGTTTTTCGAGCTGTGCAACCCAACATTCCAATCGCCCGAGACCTACCGATCATGAACGCGATTCGCGCGAAATGGCATTGCATTGTATTCCTCGGCATCTCACTTGTCAGCGTGCTGTGTCCTTTCGTACACAGCGCTGAAACTCACAGTGCCGAAACGAGCAGCGCCGAAACCAGCAACTCCGAGCCGGAGTCACCAGCGGCACTCTTCAGCACCGCGAAGCGAATTCTATTCCTCGGCGACAGCATCACGGCGGCCGGCGACTATATCGCGGACCTCGAAGTTTGGGCGCTGACACAAAGCGATTCACCGCCACATATTATCAACGCGGGTCTGCCCAGCGAAACGGTTTCAGGACTGAGCGAAGATGGGCATGCCGGCGGTGCCTTCCCGCGGCCCGATCTGCACGAACGACTCGCGCGTGTGCTGGCGATCACCAAACCGGATCTGGTTGTCGCTTGTTATGGGATGAACTGTGGCATCTATGAGCCGTTTGACGAAAGTCGCTTCGCTCGGTACCGGGACGGGATCGCTCGTCTGCGCACCGCAGTGCAGGAATCGGGCGCGAAGCTGATTCACGTGACGCCACCCGTGTATGACGATCACAAAGCGCCGCGCGAGGGTTTTGCTTACAACGGAGTGCTGGATCGCTACAGTGACTGGCTAGTGTCACAGCGTGCGAACGGCTGGGCGGTCATTGACCTGCACGGACCGATGACGCGCGAGCTCGCTCAACAACGCGCGGCGAATCCTGAGTTTGCTTTTCAAGGAGACGGTGTTCATCCGAATCGAGCTGGGCACTGGTTTATTGCCAAAGAGCTGATCCGGGCACTGGGCGACGAGTCAGTAGTCACGTCGTCAACTCCCGAGCAGTTCGTCGCCGCGCGATCGCTGCCGGCCGACATCATCGATTCCGTGCGACGCAGGATGACGTTGTTGCGCGACGCATACGTCGGCGCGGCGGGACACAAGCGGCCGGGTGTCGCCGCCGGACTGCCAATCGAATCCGCAGAATCGCAGGCGGCTGATTTGACCAAGCAAATTGCTGCCACGGTGGCTGCTGCCGGATCTCAACAAGACAATAAGTTGTCAGTGCTGATCGTGGACGGGCAGAACAATCACGGGATGTGGCCCAAGACGACTCAGATGATGAAACGCTACTTGGAGGAAACGGGGCTGTTCACTGTCGAGATCGCCCGCACCGCGTTTACGTGGCAAGGCGATGATTTACTGAAAACATATTCACTGCCGGGTGTCTCGACCACACCCCTGCCGCAGCCGAAGACCGATCCCAACTTCAAGCCTGACTTTACGAAATACGACGTTGTGCTTTCGAACCTGGGATTTGGTGCTGCACCGTGGCCCGCGGAGACGCAGGAGGCGTTTGATCGTTATGTGCGTGAAGGTGGAGGCTTCGTTGTCGTACATGCCGCGGACAATTCTTTTGGCGACTGGCAGGCCTACAACAGGATGATTGGCATCGGCGGTTGGGGTGGGAGAAACGAAAAGAGCGGCCCCTATATCTACTTGGACGCCGATGGGAAAGTGGTGCGTGACACTTCGCCCGGTAGCGGCGGTCACCACGGTTCGCAGCATCCATTTGAGATCATTGTGCGCGACGCCGATCATCCGATTACGCGTGGTCTACCGCGCGCTTGGCTGCACGCTCAAGACGAACTCTACGACTTGCTGCGCGGTCCCGGCGAGAACATGCATATTCTGGCAACCGCCTACGCGGATCCACAGCAAGGCGGCAGTGGCCGGCACGAACCGATGTTGTTGACGATCGAGTACGGACAGGGACGCGTCTTCCATACGCCGATGGGACACGCCGACTATTCCATGGAATGCGTGGGCTTTATCACCTGCCTGCAGCGCGGCACCGAATGGGCCGCCACCGGCCGCGTCACCCAGACTCAAGTCCCAGCAGACTTTCCCACGACCGCTGCGCCCAGCCAGCGGAAGTCGGATTGAAGATCGAATCGGTCGGTGCCTCGTTCGGCACAACTCGATATTCGATATCCCGTAACACTTCATTGGAATGAAGTTGTCGTTGGGTCGTCGCGTCGTTGCGAGTGCGCGTGAAGAATTAAATCGCCGAGCCGCGAACGTGCAGGGACGCGCGCCATGCTGCGGCGGGGTGGACTACGATGGCAAACGATGGATGCGTGATTGTTGGCCTCGATTCAACGTTCGACATCCAACGCTCAAGCTGCTGACGGATTGTCGCCTCTCTGCGACATTGCGATTCCGCGTTAAGAATATCCGATAGTCAGAATTCGCAAAAATGGAAGTATCAACGTTCTAAATTCGTAACACTTCACCGGAATGAAGTTGCCGTCGGGCGCCTGCGTCATTACGCAACGGAAAAATGTATTTCACCACGAAGGCGAGGTGGATTTAAGCCTGTGAGCCGATTTCCGCATGTTGATTGCTGATTCCTGCAACCTTATTCCAGTGAAGTGTTACCTAAATTCAGAATTCGATACTCCAGGACGTTACTCAGAGGCTTCGCTGTTCAAACGAGCCAAGCGTTTGATTGCCGAGATTGCGGCCGCAGCGTTCTCTTCGAACTCGAAGCCGCCTTGGGTAAAGGCCTCGACCAAGTCCGCCGTATCAAATTCGCCGTCGCAGTTCCAGTCACCATCGTACCAAGTCGAATTATTGATGGGCACATCGCGGTACTTACCACGCTGAAAAACGTCGATCAAATCTTGCGTATCAAACACGCCATCCAGATTGGCGTCTCCGGCGACAGCGCCGGACAAGCGAATCTCCATGCAGCTCACGACGGACGGATGACTTGAGACTACGGTCAGCGAGACTCGGCCAAGTTCGCCAGCCGCAGCCCGAGCACCATCGATCGTCAGGTCGGCCAGCAGACGGTCTGCGGTCAAGTTGGGAAGGCCGGACACCAAGAAGCCCTGCGTGGCATTGAGACCGCTCGGTCGAAACCAAAAATTGTCATGTGCGGATTGCACTTCATACATCAGTTCGGACGGTGTCCCTGCCAACCACCCAGCGTCCGAGTGGAGGTGTAGTGCCGTCAATTCCTGCCTGGCGATGATGGCAAATGATCCGGTTTCGCGCAAGTAAATGACGCGCACGTCGGCATCGCTGTCATCATCCGCAACCAAAGGGCGGCGTGAGTGGAGAGGAGCGTTTGTGTTCGAATCAATATGTTCGTAGTCGCGATACGGCGTCTGGTAGGCGAGGATAAGGTCGGTCCAAGTCGCCACTCCATCGCCGTCGAAATCACCAGACTCCCACGTCGCCATGACGGGCCGGTTGAAATGGCCGATTTGCATGATGGCGATCAAGTCGGCCTCATCAAAGTATCCGTCGCGATTCGCGTCACCAGGTAACGGCGCGAAGACCGTTTTGCGGTACAACCCAACGTTGATTTCAAGCGTTCCCGCCATCGGCGAGATGGTCACTTGTTGATCCGGCACGACTTGATACCCGGCCGGTGGCGTTACGTGCAGCTGGTAAGTGCCCGCAGCGACTCGCGCAAACGTGAACTCACCGAGTGTTTCGTTGCCCGTGATCGCGCTGGCCAGGACATGACCTTGTTCATTTAGCAGTTCCACGCCGATGTCCGGCACTTCGCCATCATCCTGATCCAGGGTGCCGTTGCCATTCGCGTCCAAATAAATGCGACCCTTGATGCTCGGCGAACTGGACTCGACGTACACCAGCGCCAGGTGAAAGGGTGAACTGTCGGTCGTGGAGCCCGAGTGGCTGAGGTCCGCAAGCAGTTCTGCGCGAGTGAGTCCAGGGGGCAACAGCCCGGGCAATTCACGTCGTTGTTCACCCGTCAGGACCAGCATAAAGATGCGGTCACGTCGGCTCAAGTCGAAGAGTGACTGACGATAGTCGTTCGTCTGCGTGCCGACGAACTGCTCTAATTTCGAACGCAGTTCCAGCACGGTGAAGCCTTCACCGATCGCCTGGATCGTCACGTCGCCGGTTTCGAAGTCGTAGTAAAAGAGGGCATTCGCGTCAGACAGCGACACGAAACTCTCGGACGATACCTGCTCGGGATCCAGTTGATATTCCGACATCTCCGCCAAACGGACGACCCCCAGGTCACCGGCGCCGCTGCGCGAGCCGTTGAAACGCAGTTCGGTGCGAACTTCATCCAGCGTCCAACCCTGGGGCAAGGCGTGATGGAACGCCAGTTTATTGACGCCGGACGTCGACAGTGCAAACAACTCGTTGGCACTCGAGAGATCGAAGATCGACGGGTCGTCGAAGCGAGCCGAAGTTGCGGCTGGTACGAATAGATTGTTGACTGACTTGAGCCAGACCGTTGTTAGCGGAACAGGGGATACCGCCAGCAAATCTCCCGTGGCAGAAGAGTAGTAGATTGTCATGTCGGCGGCAGAGACCGCCACGTCGGCAGGGATCGTAAACAGGACGTGTTGCGGAGCGGGCACCGTACCGTCGTCCGGGGGCTCGCCAAAATATCCGGTCTGGTACTTCGTGGACGCAAAGGCGCTAACGACGTCACTCGATTTAAACAGGCGATCGCCGTTCCAGTCACCGTCGGCCCATTCGGCGGCTTGGCCTGAGTTCAACAGGTCACGTTGCATCACTTGCACCCAGTCGGCTGCATCGAAGTAGCAATCCAAGTTGGCATCGCCAGCGGATAGCACCTCGCATGCTGTTAGCACCATGCGAGGCTCAAGTCGTTCAGGGTGGGAGCTGCCGACAACCGATAATTGTCGCTGCGACCAATTTCGCCCGAAAAACATCAGTTCGCATCGCCTCCGAAAGCATTTTGTTTGGACGACTCAACGTGAGCGACGGCGAGGACGGCCAATTCGCTGTCAGCGAATCCGGTCTGCATCGCCGAGACAAGGTCAGCCGAATCGAACTCGCCGTCGCAATTCCAATCTCCATGACTCCAATCAGAGTTTCCGAGCTTGTTGTCGCGGTATTGCCCGCCTTGAAACACGAGCACAAGGTCAGCCGAATCGAATCGTCCGTCTTCATTGGCATCGCCGATGATGCGTACTGCCGAGCAAGACGCTCCGACAGCAGCCAGTGGAGCATCGACGATCGCCATGCGAATTGGACCTCCACTCGCCTGACTCGCCGCATATTGGATTTCGGTGGTGAGGTCCTCGATGGACAGGCCTGGAGCTAAGAGCCCTGGGAACTCCATGTGCTCGGTGCCATTAACCACCAGCCGAAAGATCTTGTTACGATTCGACACATCGAAGAAGCCCGTTTTGTAATTGTGGGTATCGACGCCGGTGAAGATACCGTTTTCGGAAGTTAGCTCGAAAGCGACGATCTTCGCACCTAGGGTTTGCAGACTTAAGTCACCTGTCGACACGTCATAGCTCATCACGACTTCTGCGTCTGCGAGTGGTACGAAGCCGGCGCGGTTCAGCGGCACGTCCGGATCCGCAGGAAGATTGGCCGGCAGTTCTGTATCATTGCTAAGCGATACCCGTCCCAACGGCCCGCCGCCAAACATTGCGCCCGAGACTAACAAGTCCTGACGCACCTCGTCGTGGCTGAGGCCGGTTGGCAGCGCCTCACGAAACCAGACGACTTGCGTACCCTTGACCACTAATTGAAATAGATCCTGCGATGTGGATAAGTCGAATACTCTGGCATCGAAACTGCTGTCGAATCGGTTCGACTGGGAACGTAGATGGACAGCAGTTATGGGGACCAGGGAGGTGACCACCAGATCGCCGGAATCGGGTTGATAGAAGAGCTCGACGCCATCGTTCTCCCCGGCCAACGTCGCTAACGAATTGATGAGCTGTTCCGGCGGAATGGTACTCGTACGATAAACGGCCTTCGTGAAGGCGTACACCAAATCGCCGCTATCGAAAAACCCACTGCTGTTCCAGTCCCCCTCTGCATCACCGTTGGCCGGTTGCTGTGAATTGTATAGTCCCGTTTGCATGGCCAGCACGAAATCTGCTTCGTCAAATGCGCCATCGCCATTGGCGTCTCCCACGGTCAACAATCGACGAGGCTCGCAGGATTCAAACGTCAACCGCTCACCGCGGCGACGCGGACATAGATCGCGACGTTGGTATGACATGACTCGCTCCGTAATGAAGGGCCCATGATGCTGCGTTGGCGATTGTTGCCGCCATCTGTACGGATAAAGCACAGCTGTAGGCAGCTTTTTCCCGTTTGTGGAAAAGTTTTCACAAAATGTGTTGAGCAAGGGAAAAGAATATTCGCAGCGACGCTTTCTAAGTAACGACGTTGTTTTGGACGGAGTTGGCTGGTGACGGTGACTTGAGCAACGGTGCAGGAGCGCGGCTGTTTGCTGTGTTACGATGATCTTGTCATAAATGGCTGCGCGGGGCGAGTGATTTTGCGTACACTTGGCAGGGATCGCGTCGTCCTGCGTCAGTGGGTCGTGGCAGCGCGACAGCAGTCAGATCCTTCGCCTGGCATGATCCATGGTCGATACGAGCCAAAACCTGTTGAACGACGCGCGTGCCAGTCTACGCTCGGCAACGTGGAACCGGCTAGTGCGGATTTACACACCGTTGATAAGTCGTTGGCTCGTGCGCTTTGGCGTCGCTCCGCCTGACGTGCCTGATTTGACGCAAGAAGTGCTCCTGGCGATGTCGACAGACTTGCCAAAGTTTGAACATAACGGTCGTCCCGGAGCGTTCCGTAATTGGCTTCGCGGTATCACGTTGAATCGCTGTCGTCGTCATTGGCGACGTGCTCGACCCGCTTCGGCAAGTAGCCAAGCGTATGCAGAAACGGAACGCGCCTTGGACGAGCTTGCCGATCAGCACAGCGAGTTGACGGAATTGTGGGATGCTGAGCACGATCAACACGTGCTGAAAGGGTTGATGGAGATCCTGAAGCGGGAGTATGGTCCCGAATCGTTGCAGGTGTTCTACGAATTGACCATGCTTGAGCACTCACCTGTCGACGTGGCTGAGGCACACGGTTGGACGCTCGGGCGAGTTTATAAATTGAAGTTTCGCATGATGAAGCGACTGCGCGAGTTGGGGCAACTCTTACTTAGTTAGACCGTAGACAAGTCCATTCAACAGTTTGCAAACACGCTCGCAACGATCGATGAACGCCATCACACTCAGCCACGGCCATCCCACGTCGCAGACGCTGCAAGCATTCCTTTGCGGTGAGCTCGACGATTCGACTGAGCAACAAATCGAGCACCATTTGACGGACTGCGTCGAATGCCGCGAGCAGTTGACTACGCTCTGCGACGGTCCGGATCGTTTTTCGCAGCAGTTGCGCGACATTGGCCGCCGACTGACGTTGGATATCCACATCGACGGGACGCGCCACGATATCTCACCGGCCAGGGATCAGGTGCCGTCCATGCTCAGCGAACGACTAGCTCGAATGCTGTCCGACGACTCGATACCCTCGACGCTTGTTTCTCAAGCTAACCATATTCGACTTGTGCAAGAATTGGGACGTGGCGGCATGGGGGTTATTTATGCCGCACGGGATCAACTGCTGGGACGGGAATTGGCGGTGAAGGTCCTGCAGTACAGTGCCGGGGACAGTGTGCAGGCTTCGCAGCGGTTTCTCAACGAAGCGCGTGTCTGCGCGAAACTTCAGCATCCCGGTATCGTGGCAATTCACGAACTGGGGTACTTACCCGATGGTCGGCCCTTTTTCACGATGAAACGAGTCGAAGGGCGAACGTTCGCAGAAGTGTTGCAGTTGCGTTCACCCACGGCAACGGATCGGTTACAGTTTCTGGAGATTGTGCTGCGAGCCAGTCAGGCAGTGGCCTACGCACATTCACATCAGGTGATTCACCGAGACCTGAAACCACAGAACATTATGATCGGTGAGTTCGGTGACGTGCAGGTCGTCGATTGGGGTTTGGCTAAGACGCTTGTTCACGATAACAATTCAAGTGATGAGATCAGCGATGAGGAAGACGACGATAGATCTCACGATACACAGAGCGCAACTTACGGTCACTTCGGCGTCACGTTGCACGGGCAAGTACTAGGGACGCCGGGATACATGTCACCGGAACAATCGTGCGGTGTCGTCAAGTGCATTGATCAGCGCAGCGACGTTTATGCGCTCGGTGCAATTCTATATGAGATATTCGTCGGAGAACGCCCCGGCCAGGGTAGCGGTCGATTGTCTGAAGTCTGTGACGATGATGAACTGGCGATGTTCATCGAGAAGTGTCTTGCGTCAGATCGCGCAACGCGACCCGAAGACGCGAGTTGCATCGTGGTGGCGCTCCAGGATTATCAAGCGGCCAGGGAACTGCGCCGGCAGCAAATCGAGTTGCAGCAGGCACGTCGCGCGATTGCTGATCACGAACAACGGAGGCGACAACGGCTCTATTGGCAAGCAGGGGGTGTGGTTTCACTGCTGACGATCACGCTTGTCAGCTTGATTGCATATCATCAGATTCAAACGCGCCGCAGCGACGCTATGTTGTCGGCCGCCAATCATGCCGGCGACGAGTTACAGCGGGCTCTGTTAGCAGAACAAGACGAGTTCGAACGCGCTATTATGTTGGCGGACGTGTATCCAAGCGATCAAGCTCGTCGCTTGTTGCAGCTATTTCGCAGCGGCACGCCGCGATCAGTACGTGCGCTGACCGTCGACTGGTTTGAGTCACAGTCGCAATCGCATCATAACGTTGTCAGCGTGCCCCGCGATTTGGAATTCGAGTTCGTGCGCCGCTTGTTCGATGCCCATCTGTGGAGTGTCGTGGGGGAAACGGAGCTCGAGCGAGCCGTCTGTCGCGGCGAGTCGTTGCGAAATTATCGAAATGCTTTTAACGTATTTGCTAACTGGAACGGAGTCGGAACGCGACCGGCTGGGGAGGCAGTGACGCCGCTATTGCAGTTGAATCGCGGTACGCGACTGGCCGCTATTTACGCCATCGACGACTGGCTGTGGCTCCTCCGTGATGGCGACGAGGATTCCGCGCGACAGCGTCAATGGTTGCAGCACGTTGTAGACCAGTTGGACGATAATGGGGATCGACGTGAGCTACGCAAAGCGCTCAGTGAACATGATCTGGCCACGTTGAACGAATTGGCCGTCGAAAGTCAGAAGTTGAGCGGTGATCCGGCCTACCATTATTTTCTGGTGCTGGGGCTGCGTTCGGCCGGAGCCAACGAAACGGTGCAAAGGCTGCTAAAGAATCCACCCGACCGCCAGTCGATTTGGGCGGCCGGTTTGGTGGCCGACGACGCCAGGGAACGACCCTCCCACACGCCACAGACGAGCACGGGATCGTTGCCGGCAGCGATTCTCGAGGCACGCCAACTGTCTCGACGTCACGAGCACGAAGCTGCTAGGAGTTCGTTTTCCGAGTTGTTTCAAGATCCGCAGCGTCTCGTGGAACAATTGACCGATGTCCAGCTCAATTTTGTGACTCAGGCCTGGTGTGACCTGGGCCAAGTCGACCAGCAGGCGGGGGGCGAGCTGATCGCCTACCGTGACGAACTTGGACAACGGCTCGTCGTTGCCGCTAGAAGTGGCATAGCCAGCGATGCCGGGGAAGCGGAATGTTGGCCAGCAATCTTTCGAGTTCTCGTCGCGATCAATCGTTGCTTGGATGAACCGTCGCTGACGGTTTCACTTTTTCGAGAACTCGATCAGTGCGCACCGATGTGGGCGGAGGAATTGTTTGACATCGCCGAACCCGCGTTGTCGTCGGCCGGCGAGCTTCAATTGCTGAGTAAGTATTTGGAACGCGACCGGCGCTTTAAACGGATGGTCGATGCTCCGCCGCCGAATGCCGATGGGCCGTCGCAACCATTCCGCATGGTCGTGACTCTTATCGCTCTCTTGAATCGCTCGGGGAATCATCGGCAGGCAATTGAACTTGCCAATGACGCTCGGGTCTTGTGGACGGAGCAAACCGAGCACCACGCCATCGATCAAGCGTTGCTTGGCACTGGCAACTAGTGCTTTGTCACGGCTAGAAAGTGGGATCGTATGTAGTTCGCCGTAACTCGCTAGCGGTCTGTCGATTGGCGCGTGTGAGTATTTCGTCGCGTCGCGACAGCGTGACGGTAGGGCGGCGCTTCAACGCCGGTGAAGATGCCCGTCCATCTCCGTGCGTCGCGTAGAGAGTGTGAGTTTTTGAAACTGTCGCCAAAGAGGCCGATTTCGGGTCGTTTGAATTGGCCCTTCTGAGCGATTTCA
>JAGQPK010000829.1 GCA_020426755.1 Planctomycetales bacterium | reverse complement strand
GTGAACGGATCAATTACAGGAACGTTCTTCGACAGCGCAGTGTCGATGGTCATGGCACAGACGTTTTTCGAGGGCCGATTTACCGCGGTTCCTGAGCCCGGCAGTTTCATGTTGCTAGGACTTCTGACCGTTCTTCTTGCGGGGTTCCGCTGGATTTCTCGACGCACAATAATCAGCAACTTCAAGGCAAGCTGATCGAGAAATCTTGCGATCGTCCAGTCGCGGCGACGCACAGGTTGATACGTCGATCTGTGCTGTACTAGTCCCCGCGCAATCAGCGACGGCTGTGCCAGCCACCCCCACAGGCAATGTGAAGATTTCAAGAGCTTCGCACCAAAATCTCAACTGCGTAGCGCTCGTTAGCGTGACCTCAGCTGTGTGACGACGCGCCGAATCGACATATAACGCGGTTTTTTGTGGCGGAAATCCCCGCGCCGCAACAAACACATTGACGAATCGTGCAGGCGGCGCAGTGATCGATCGCAGGACTCATGACGGCTGGGTTTCGCATCAGAGGATCCTCTGATACCATTCGAGAAGCCAGCGATCTAGGCAAAATAAACAAGCCTTGACGGCGTGATGAACGACGTGCCCTGACGGACGCGTGCCACCCGAAATCACTGGTTAGGATCGCGCACAGAGTCTTGCCTACCGTATGATCCTCAAGCGATTGATCACCTACTGATCGCCGCTTGACTAGCTGCCTCGGACTGTAAAGACGTTTTACAACTTTGACGGAGAATCGAACTCATGAAACGACACTGGTACATCGCTTGCCTCGCGTTCCTAGGTGCGTCAATCAATTACCAAGCGGTTCAGGCAGATGTGATTGGTCGAGAAGATTTCGACGGTGGCGCAGTGGGGCTCGTCAGCGGTTTCGACCCGGCGGCGAATCTAGATGAAGGCGGCGGAGATTTCTTCGGCGTGGCCAACCTCGCGAGCTGGCCGCAAGGATATCCGCCGGGCGTTCCATTCTCGCTCACCGACGATTCGGTCATTGACGTCGCCGGGGGAACACGAGACGCAGCAAACGCTTTTGCCGGTGACACGGAAGGCGTCTTCGGACAAGCTCGAGAGATCAACGACAACTTCTTCGCGATCTCGGATACGCGGGACTCAGAAACCGCGTTGGGGGCGCCACCGACGGCAGAGTGGACCTTCAATGTCCAGGGCTATGCCGACTTGATTTTACAAGTTGACCTCGGAGCTCAAGCCAACAGCAGCTTTGACGGATTCAGCACCGCTACGAACGTCGCCTTCGACTACTCGATTGATGGCGGCGCATTCATGCCCGCAATTGCCATTGCTCCGTCCGCGGACTTCGGCGACTTCGTCTATCGCGCGATGGACGACGGCGGCGTTGCCGAGACCGGCGTGAACGGACCACTGACGGCGACCGGCCCGCAGCCAGTTACCAAGTTGATGGTTGAAGACGGTACCGTCGGCGCGAACACGTTTCTCGACAAGACACCGGCAAGCGGTGCGGGAGCCGGTTACCTCGACACATTCCAGACTCCCCTAACCGGCACTGGCGACACATTAACAATCCGCCTCTCCGCCAGCTTGCCGTTCGAAGCGATGGCGTTCGACAACGTCACCATCCTTGGTCAGCAAGTTCCAGAACCATCGAGCTTCGCCCTCTTGTCGCTGGGCGCGTTGACGATCTTGCGTCGCCGACGCGACTAGCCAGCGTTCTCACGGCCAACTCAGGCAAGGTCGTAGGGCGAGTTGCCGCAGTGAAGGCAAGCGACTTCCGGACAGTGCCGGAAGCCGCGCCGCGATCCGTTCAAGTACCGCAGCGGCGAGCTGCCGCTAACGAGATCCAAACACAGTACTTTGGTCGCTGCATGTTGTGCCATGAGTATCGATTGCCACCGATAGATCTATCGCGTTGATGTGTGGTATCTGCTTCAAGTAGGAATCAGCATTACGACAATTAACGCGGCGACGCTGCCGCACTTGCTCGTACGTCCGCGCCAGTATCGGCAAAGAGGCGCAAGCAACGACATAGAGGGCTCGCTGCGCCCCGTTTTCCCGTCGCGTTACCAAGCTTATACTTGGGCATTCCGAATTTCTGCTTGCCTCGACCGATCACGGAGCGGGCGACTAGCCCAGGTTTCATGCTTAAGCCCCTAGTACAAGACAAGATCAACCAACAGATCAACAACGAGTTCTATTCGTCTTACAGTTATCTGGCGATGGCAGCATACTGTGAACACCAGCAGTTCCAAGGATGTGCGCGCTGGCTACGATTGCAAAGCCAAGAAGAATACGCACATGCCATGCGGTTGTACGACTTTCTCAGTAACCGCGGCGGCCGAGTGCTACTGCAGATAATCCGTCAACCCACAACGGAATTTGAATCTCTATCTGCCGTGTTCGACGCCGTACTAGCGCAGGAACAGGAAGTCACCGCGCAGATCGATTCGCTGTACGAGCTGGCAATGGAGCAGAAGTCGTTTGCTGCCCTGGTTGAATTGGAATGGTTCATTCAAGAGCAGGTCGAGGAAGAAAAATCGGCTCGCGAAATCGTGCATAAATTCCATTTAGTCGGCCATGATCCAGCTTCCTTGCTGGAGCTAGATCGCCAGCTAGGTGAACGCACAAGCTCGTCAGATGCGAGCAGTACGAGCGACCGCTGATTATCAATAGACTCGTTGCGACGCACCTTAATGGCAACCGCGAAAGCAGCGAATGATACGAAACCTTCATGCTGACGTCATTCGCAAAGTCATTGACAAATGATCTGCTCCGCTGTGGTCGCAGCAGCTCGCTCTTCGCGCGACAATGCCCACGAGTCTGACTGCGTGTACATGCGGCGCCGCGCTGCATGTATTTCGCGTGTTTCGTGCCGTTCGCGGTTCTCGATATGACAACCGCGAAAGCAGCGAATGATACGAAC
>JAGQPK010000828.1 GCA_020426755.1 Planctomycetales bacterium | reverse complement strand
GATTGCCGGTTCAGCGACGACATCCTGTTTGCCATCTGGCCAGCGGATTGTTGCTGAGCGGATCTGATCGCTGTCGCCTAGGCCAAAGTGAACAACGGCAGCGTGTTGCGCCGAGAATGAATCGCCAGTGACGACTACTTGTCGTCGCTGTTGACCGTCACTCAGCAGTAACGTGACCGTTGCGCCGAGAGGCGAACGACCAGTAACGCTTTCGCTCAACCGAAAACCGATCCAGTGCCGGTCGGGAATCTCAAGTTGATTGCTAAGAACGTGGAGCGAGTACTCTGCACTGCCCGACTCTGCTTGTTGAAAGCGCGTCACGATGAGATCACGCCGACCATCATTATCCAGGTCGTCACTGACGACGGAACGGCTGTCGAACTCAAAGCCGACACCCAGTAGGTGTGCCACATTCGAGAAATTGCCGTTCGCTTCATTGAGCCAATAGACGTTGTGCTCGAAGCCGTTCCAGGAGATTTCACCCTTGCGAAAGTCCTGCAATGAAATGTCGAATAGTTGTGCGAGAGCCGCGTTAGGCGTTGAAGTCCCTGTGTATACATCGTGACACCAGTAACGCGTGCAGTAATCCTTAGCAGAACGACCGCTCGTGTGTCCATTGGCAATATAGATGTCGGGGTCACCGTCGTTATCAAAATCCGCCGCCGTGGTGCCCCATGACCAGCCCGTGCGCGCCACGTTGTCGTTCCACTCTGCTTGTGTAAAGCGGAGTGACGGCATATCGCGTTTCAATAGCAGTCGGTTGCCGTATCCCATTGCCGCGCGTTCGCGATTGATGTCGACATGATCGTCGCGGCCCAATTGAAGGGCGTCCAAGCGACGGGCCGTCGTGCTGCTCATCCCAATGGCATAGAGGTCGAGCTGACCGTCGAGATCAAAATCCGCGATGGTGTGGGCCATACCGAACAAACGTCGGTCGCTCAACCATTGATCGGTAACGTCAGTAAACGTTCCGTTACCCGCGTTGCGATAGACATCGAGACCACAGAAGTCGTTTACGGTGAGCAAGTCAAGTGCTCCGTCGTCATCCAAATCGACCAGTGAGGCGCTATACGTACGTCTTGTTCGTTTGGCAGACAGCCCGGCCTCTGCAGTGACATCCACGAATTGTCCGTTGCCGTCGTTACGAAGAAGGGCAGCCGGATGCCCATCATTGGCGTTGTAGAACGGCGTCGGCATGGCACCTTGTTGATAGGGAAACTTGTATTGACCGATCCAGACGTCATTGTCGCCGTCACCATCGATGTCGCCAGCGGTAAATGCCTTGGGGAATTCAAATGTCGTTTCGCAGGCAGCTTGCGGCGGCGACGTAAAGTGGCCATTCGCATCGGCAATCAACAACATGGGCCGTCGATCCGTGCCCACGTACAATAGATCTGCGTGCGAGTCGCCAGCGAAGTTCGCCAGAACCGCGGCGTCAAACATGTCAATGTCCGTGGCGGCCATCGGCTGAGCATCGAAATGTCCCTTGCCGTCATTCCAATAAATCGTACTCAGGCCGCCCAGTAGGATGTCGCTGCCGCCGTTGCCATCCAAGTCCTTAACGAGTATCGGCATCAAGCGGCGATGCCGTGCGTTGGTCCGTACCTGGACAATTTCTTCGAACGCTGGTGGCGCATCCCGCAACCAAACGCTGGCGTTTTCGACGTGCAGTGAATCGATGCGTGGCGGCCCTGTCGCATCATCGAGACGCTGCCAAGTGACACGGAGGTTGCCACGTAGCGTAAGTCGCTGCGGCGGCTCGGCACGAGTGCAGTCGATGGCGAATGAAACGATCGACTCGGCGGACGCTACGGCCGTCGCTGGTCGAAAACGGCTGTGATGCCATTCTGATTGGCGGATTTCGTAACCGACTGCAGATTGTGTCGTGAGAAACTGTCGCCACTGTTCGTGAGACCACCGTTGACGCTGGCCTCGCAATGGCAGCTCGCGAATCGACAACTCGTGCGCAATCGGCTCTAAGGGTGTCGAGAACTCAATGGCGTCGAACGATACCGCACGCAGAATCTCGAACGGATCATCCAAGCCCCGCAGTTCATCCCAGAGCTGAACGAAGACTTGTTCATGACGCTGAGCGTCAACTTCACTAGACCACAACTCCCGGTCAAGCTGGTCACGATGTGCAACTAGCGTCTCAACTGCCACGGGTTCGACCGCCAATTCGTCCGGTAGCGGCTCAGTCGTTTCACGCTGCGTGGCGGCATTGTGCGGGGCAGTACGCACCTCCGCAGCAGTTGGAGGTGACGCACTTGGACCGTCGGCTGGCTGAATCGAATCCACCTCCTGTCGGGATCCACAACTGCTGCACATTGCGGCGGCAATGGCCAATAGCACTGCCAACCAGCGAAATCTGAATCCTTGCCAGGTCGACATCATGCTCCAACACCTTTCCGATGAGGACGAACGTTGAACTGTTCAACGGAATTTGCTTCGACCGCTAGGAGAAATCGCTTAAGATGAGTCGCTCCAAACCCGCGTGCTGACAGTTTAACCCGCCGTGCGGCCGGATTCACGTATCGCTGGGCGACTTCTTTCTGACCTAATTTGCTGGGCGGTTCATTTCAAGTGAATCGAACCTTCGTATGACGACTATGCGCCGAAACCGACGTCAGCGACAACATACTCGCTGGGTTGAATTGTTGGAAGCTCGTTGTGTGCTCGATAGTACCGTCGTGTTCAACGAGCTGATGTATTATCCACGACCCGAGTTGGGCGGTGCCGCCAGCGAGTGGATCGAGTTGCACAATCAGATGTCCGTCGACGTCGAGCTATCCAACTGGCGCATCGACGGTGGTGTCGAGTATCAGTTTCCGGTGGGCACGATCTTGGCCGCCGGTGACTATTTGGTTGTGGCGGCCGATCCGACGCAACTTGTCGATGCCGTC
>JAGQPK010000827.1 GCA_020426755.1 Planctomycetales bacterium | reverse complement strand
ATTTGCGCACCAATCGAGCGGCAACTTCGTCTTTGTTCTTCAATTCGAGCGGGCCGTAGCTATTGCCATTGCCGTTGTCTGGTTCGTTGAACAAGTCCCAGATCTGAACACGTTTGTCTTGTCCATAACGACGCATCAAGTCCTGCACATACGGCTTCAATTCATCCTGCTTCTGCGCATCGGACAGAATTACTCGCCCCGGGCTTTGCACCCAGCCACTGTTATGGACACCCGTTCGCGGGCGCCGTTGCGCTCCGCTTTGTGGATCAGGATCCCAGACACCATCGAAAATGACGAGCATCACGCCAATCTGATGATTGGCGGCAATTTCCAAGAACTTATCAACTCGCTCAAAGAATCCAGCCTTGTCTTCACGCCACGGAATGTCGTGCAAAAACACTCGGACGCTCGTGAAACCAAGCGAGTGTGCCCAACTCAGCTCACGGCCGATCGTTCGCGGATCAAACGTGTCCGCTTGCCACATTTCTAATTGATTCATGGCGGTACTCGGCGCGAAATTGCAGCCGACGAGCCACGGCTGGGCGTCATACCATTGTTGGGCAGACTCGGGCGTCCAACGTTCGCCGCCCTGAGTCAGCTGGGGTGCTATGGTGACAATCAATAGGGCAGACAAAAAGAAGTTGAAAATGCGTTGCATTTTGTCGATTGACCTTCACTACAATCAGGAGTGGGCAAGCTTGAGACTGAACTGGCAGTTTAGCAAATCGTCCGGTGCGAAACGACCAGCGTTTCTGTAGTTCGCGAAATCTGTCGTTCGTCGTGACAGCCGACATGAGATTTCGGATTTCTGACTTTGGAACTGAGATGAAATCCTGCATGTCGGGGTGCCGTTCTCGTTCAAAAATCAAAGATCAACAATCATCATTCCTAAATCAGGACCCGTGAGAACCGCGGCTAGCGCCTTTCGGCGAACTGTGGCTGGCGCCGGCAAGCGCCTTTTACGACTGCTGCTTGTGTCGAATGTTGACGACGTTACACTGTGTTTGAATCTTGACACGGCAACGCCCTCGTGTTGGTGCCGCCATCGTCACAAACTTTGTTGAATAACGTCCATGGTTCACGTCGCGTACGATTTGCTTGCCGTAATTACTTTGGCGTCGCACCTCATCTGTATGAACTTGGCCGGCGGGCTGCCCGTCTTGGCGGCATGGGTGCATGGTCGCGGGACGAACCGGGACGATCCGGCTCTGGAGCAGGTTGCTCGTGACGCGATTTGGCACTCCTTGATCGCGCTATTTGGCGGTATTGTGTTGGGGCTGACACTGGCTGGTATCATGTGGTTGGATGAAGATCGAGGGTTGTTCTTCGTGCTGCCAGCGTTTAGTCACAAGATCCAATGGGGCTTTGCCGAGTTGGTATTCTTCGTGGCTTGCTTGGGCATTTATCTGGGGCTGGCTGGTGACCGATTTCGCCTCTCACGGGTTGCGCCCGTCGTGCGATATCTCTTTGCGATTCTGGCAGCCAGCAATCTGCTATATCACTTTCCGCCGCTCTTCACAGTGATGGCTCGCAGTGCGCAGAATTACGAGTCCATTCCCGATGCGATTAATGCTCGACAGTATTTCGAATTGATGTTGCGGGGCTACGCATTGCCGCTCGCTCTTCACGTGACCTTAGCTTCATATGCGGTCGCTGCCGTCTATTTGGTGAAGCGAATGATCGCGTGTGGTTGGGACGACGCGACCATTCATCGACGAACGGTGGCAAAGCGACTTTGCTTGATTGCGTTGACGGTGACGTTGCTACAGATCCCGGCGGGCATTTGGCTGTTGATGCGATTCGATGCCGTCGGGCAGTCTCGGCTGATGGGAGGAGATCTCATCGCCACGCTTGCCTTGGGGCTGTCAATCCTCTTGGCGTTCCGTCTGATGCATCTACTCGCTGCCGCAGCCTTCAGCAACTTGGGAAATCGTGAGATCCGCCAAGTGACTGTCACTTTGCTGTTGATCGTGCTGCTAATGACCTCGGCGCTGCGTCGGTCGGAGATGATTCGTCGCGTCGAGGACTCAGGCACGCAGGTAACGGCTTACCAAGCGTCGTTGCTCGGACATCAACACTGCGAAGGAAACTCCTTCGAGATTGATAACCACGGTTTCGTCGCGTAGTTTGCGTCCCACCTTCCCGGTGACTTCGCAGACGGTGCCGTCCTTCAGCTTCAGTAGCCCGTCGATTTCCTCGGAAGAGACATTTCCTTGAACTCGCAGTCCGCCTTCTGACAGCTCGATGACCGCATACTGGCTGGTACCAACAACCAATAACGGACGCTCACGCAGCGGATACTGCAGACGATAGTGGGCCCGCTGATTTGGTTCGTAGTCGGATTTTTCCACGGCTACCACTCGTTCGAAGGAAGGGGCTCGCAAAGTGATCAGATGCGACTCAAATGACTAGGAAGCGTAGCTCACGATATGAAGGAGGTACCGTCGGTTTCTACGGCGGAAGGTGAGGTCTTTTCACGACATCGTCGCTGTCGAAAGTCGTCGAGACTCAGTTTGAGATTCAGTTCGCTGAAAGGCGCAGGCCGCGGTTCTCACGGAGCCCTGATTTAGGAGTGACGAGTTTTCATCGCTGATTTTTGAACGAGAAAGGCAAGAATGATTTCGGAATGCTGATTTCGGATATTCGATATCGGAACTGAGGAGAAATGCTGCATGTCGCTAACGCGTTACGGCGAACTGGCGCGTTACGAACGTTGCGTTCTAGCGACGCGTGTCGCGTTTCGGCCACTGCAGATGTTGATGAAGAAACTCGTATGTGCCCACGCCGTGGATCTGGTGCGGTCCCACGAACCACTCAATCTGACAGACGCTCGGCGACAGTTTAAGTTGAGCCGCGTACAGTTCTCGCACTTTGGCAAACTCCCAGGCGACCGTCCAGTCGTCAGCCACCCCA
>JAGQPK010000826.1:451-2913 GCA_020426755.1 Planctomycetales bacterium | reverse complement strand
CATCGAGTCGAATGGATGGCAAATGCCGTGCGGGCTCAATGTGGGACGGACTATGGATTGGCGATTGGACCACTTCCTGAACCTGATCACCCTGAACCCGTCGCCTACTTCGCGCTAGCCAGTGACATGCAGACGCAGGTCGCACGCCGCGCCTATCGCGGGCACCCGGACGTCGTTTTGGATCGAGCGGCCAAGCAAGGCCTGGATCTATTGCGACTGGCCATGTTGCCGGCTTCAACGGATTAACACAAACTCGTGCACGCAATTAGGATCGAATGATGGCTCCACAAATCGTCACACTGACTTCGCCCAATGGTCGCTCGACCGCTCGCATTCTGACTGGGTATGGTTTCAACTGTTTCGAATACCAAGCAGAAATTGACGGGCAACCTTATGACGTGTTGTGGTCACTGCCTGGATTTGAATCGGGCGAATTGCGTCCGTCCAGCAGCGGAATCCCTGTGTTGTTTCCCTTTCCAGGAAGGATCCAACGCGGCGAGTTGACCTGGGAAGGCCGTCAGTTTCAGTTGCCGCAGAATGACCGCACGGGTAACGCAATTCACGGATTCGTGTTTAACCGCGCTTGGCGAGTTCTGGAGGCGACGTCGCAACGTGTTGTGGGCGAGTTTCAGGCGTCGATTGATGATCCAAGTCTGCTAGAGTTGTGGCCGGCGGACTTCACGCTGACGGCGGAGTACGAACTGCTTGACGATCGCTTGGTGAGTAACTTCACGGTTGCCAACCCGGATTCCAAGCCGCTGCCCTGGGGCTTTGGCACGCATCCCTACTTCCGTTTGCCTGGTGAAACGGCTGAGCAGCGCGATCAATGCCGCTTGATTGTGCCAGTTGCGGAGAAGTGGGAGTTGGAGGAGTTGAATCCGACCGGCCGACGTTTGCCGATCGAGGCCGCTTTGGTAGGCGAATTGCATCAAGGTGCCACACTGCAGGACCGCCAATTCGATAACGTGTTCACGGGCATTCAACCGACAGAGAACTCTGAGTCGGCGCTTACGACAGCTGGCGGTCGCCGACTGGTTACGGTGGAGTTCTCCGCGCCCGTGCGTGAGCTGGTTGTGTTCACTCCGCCGCATCGTGAAGCGGTCTGCATTGAACCGTATACTTGCGCTCCAGACCCGATCCGCCTACAGCAGCAAGGTGTTGATGGCGGATTGAACGTGCTGTCCGCCGGGGAACAGATGGTGATTCGACTGATCTACCGGATCGGTTAGGGCAAAGATCAGGCTGATCCAACTGATCCGTGATCGGACAGACCCGTCTGATCAGTCAGATCTGACCGATCCTTCGCGCTACTGATCAGTCAGATCAAGCAGATCGCGTCGCCGTCACTAGTAACCCGTGAACAGGTTGGCCGCGTTCTTTTCTGACGACCACGCGGTCACAGCTTCGCAATTCCAGGCCCACCTGCGCCAGTGTTGCGGTCACGTACGCCTGCACATGCGCATACCGTCCGTGGCGTTGCAGTTCGTAGCCTCGTGCCACATCGCTGTCACTTTGCTCGACGGTGAAGATCAGCCCACCCTGTGGACGCAAGGCTCGCCGAGCACCCAACAATACTTCGCCTAGGTCGCCGAAGTAACACAGCGTATCGGCAGACACGATCACGTCATATGCCGCCGTTTGCTGTTGCAGGAACTGGGTGAGTTCGGCCTCGCAAGTCTGGTCGTACACCTGGCGGCGCTCGGCTTCCTGGAGCATATCCGCGGACAGATCGACGCCGATCAGGTGTCGCGCGAATGCTCGTAATAGTGGACCACACAAACCGGTGCCGCAACCTGCATCGAGGACGTCCAGTTCGCGGCGACTGCCGGCAAAACTACGCACAGCCTCCGCCGTCAACTCGGGCGCGCGATAGTCCAACGCCTGCAAACGTTGGTCAAAGCATTCTGCGAACGTCTTATCAAACGTCGTCCGCACGTATTCATCACCGCACCGCGACGGCGTGTCGTTGCCGGTTAGCGATGACAACATGTGTTGTGCAACCGAATTTGCCGGATCGTATGCCAGCCAGGCGCGGCACACTTGCACCGCCTCGTCATCGCGCCCCGCCTCGATGTAGGCACGCCCTAGATTGTCTCGAGCTGCACAGTGATCGGGATCGACGATGATTGCTTGACGAAAGTGAGCGATCGCCGCTTCTGTCTGGCCGATGTCCAGCAGTACATTCGCCAAGTTGAAATGCACATCCGCTTTGTCTGGGCAATGGTTCAGGATTGCCAAGAAGTTGTCGATCGCAGCCATCGCATCACCTTGTTCGGCTTGCAGATTGGCCAAATTGTTTTGTGCTTCGAAGAACTCCGGCTTCAGGTCCACCGCATTTGCGTAAGCTTCAATCGCGCCGGCTGCGTCGCCCGCTTGTTTGAGCGCTCGTCCTAAGTTGTACCAGTAGGTGGAAGCGTCCGGCGCCAATGCAACTGCCTGCCGAAAGCTTTCGATGGCGTCAG
>JAGQPK010000826.1:0-441 GCA_020426755.1 Planctomycetales bacterium | reverse complement strand
AAGTTTCCCTGCATGGCTTGAGCCAGTCCTTGCAAGTGCCACAGACGGGGCACCGATTCGGCATGTTCCAGACATTGGCGACAATGAGTTTCCGCCTCCTGAATCTTGCCGTCGTGGATCAACTGTTCGGCGATTGCCAGTGCATCATCCGTTGTCATCAAGCTGCCCCTGTCACCATGCTATGCGTCCGAGTCTCGCGGCGAGCCAGCCCGCTGCTGCTGGAATTGTCGTCACCTGAGCCGGGAAGTTGCGGACATTCTGGGCAGATTACCGGGCGATTTCAAAGCGATTCGTTCTCGCCGTAACCTAGTTCGCCGTAACGCGTTAGCGTCGGTTTGCGTGGCGCTCAAGCAGGCGTGTTGGCGTGCGTTCAGTCGGTTCGCGTCACCCGCAAGCGATCGGGCTGGCGTGTGTTCCGGGGCAACGCCCCAGCCGATTGCC
>JAGQPK010000825.1 GCA_020426755.1 Planctomycetales bacterium | reverse complement strand
TGACCCTGGCCCAAATTGCGCAGATACTTCACACCGTACCCACCAGCAAAAGCAAGTTCTGGCAACTGATCTCCCGTAAGATCCAAGACATGGACCTGCGAAAAGCTGTTGATGATGAATGGCCCATATCCCGGATTCTCCACTAGCACCTGGCGCGGCGAGAAACTGCCCTTGCCGTCCCGATTTTCGCTCCACGAGATGAGGTTGCGACAGGTGTCGGTGGGATACCCCATGCAATCACCACCGGTCGAATTGACCAAGTCCAAATCACCATCGCCATCCAGATCAACGGCGACTTGCTGCAAAGAGTAGTCATTGCCAAATACGCGGGAGCCATCGTAGATGAATTGTTGGGTGTCGGGGTCCAAAGTCCAGCGGTAGACCTCATCGATGCCATCGTCGTTTACATCACCTAAAACTGGAGCGATAGAGTTATCAAACGTGAAGTACTGCTTCGGTGTCACGTTCTCCCCATCAAACTCCAGCCATTGGGTATTGACCACAGGATCGGGGGAGACCGTGGTGTACTGAACAAAGATGTCCAGCTTCGTGTTGCCATTGACTTCGCCCAGCGTCATTTGATGGCAACACACACCCAACCAAGTCATTTTGTCAGCGACCGAAACGAGTTGCAGCGGTTGCAGTTCCAGCCGATAAAACGAGATGCTGTATTCTCTTGGCACGATCACATATGACGTTCCGTCGTCGAGTTGATGCACGGCAACATCACCACCAGTCACTTCCCCGGCAGCGTTTAAACTACTCGCGTCAAAATTGCCCTGGCCGTCGCGATTCTGGAATAGCGTGAGCGCGGGGGTAAGAATGTCCAAATCGCCGTCTTGGTCGATATCGGCAAGAGCGAACCGGCGCGCATTCGCCGATACTGCGTGTTCAACAAAGCCAGATCCGTGGTCGACATTTTCCCACCAGGATATCCCCGCACGTTCGCGAGATATCACGAGGTCGACGTCGCCATCGGAATCAATGTCTCCCATTTCGATCTGTTGAGGGAACCCGGTCAACTCATGGATGACTTGGACGGGTCCGAAGTTCCCCCGACCGTCGCGATTCTCATACCAGACAAGTTGCCCTGTCCCAGCGAAGTCTCCCGTTAGGGCAATATCGAGATCCCCATCGCCGTCAATGTCGCCGGCCTGAACCACAAGGCCGTTCGGGTAGTATTGGAATCGGTTGGTAAGGTTGTCCGTGCTAATGATGCGCAGCCCGCCGAACGTTCCCTGTCCGTCCAAGTTTTCACGCCAGCCGACCCGGCCTTCAATCACATCGAGATCCCCATCGCCATCCAAATCGGCAAACAGCGGTCGCATGGCCGCGGTTGCATCCACCGTGCCGTCCTCCAATTCAGCCGTATCGATGTTGTGCCGTACGAATCCGACGGCGGTGAGCAGATCACGGGACTCGAGGGATTCGAAGTTGGAAACTCGGCGATGGCCGTGAGTCCGGTGGTGGTGGTGCATCGTGCGCATGATCCACTCCAGTTAGGGAACAGGACTCCCCGATGGTGTCACGAATCGGCGTTGCGGTCAATGGATTGCCGAAAGGATCGGACAGCCCCTTACGTCAGCCGGTGCTCGCCGTGGGCTTCGCGTTGGTGATTCAGCAGCGACAGCGCGGGGGGCTCGCGTTTGAGCAACTTTACCAACTGGCTGGCGGTGCACCCCAATTTCTCGGCTGCGTCGCGAAGTTGCCAATCGTTTGCAGCCAGGGCATCCAGCGCAGTGGCCAGCAGCGCTGGGAAATCTTCGTGCTGGTCGGACACGACGACGCGGCCGCTCTTGCAACGGGCACGCCATAACGGGCTGGGACCACTCCACGCCGCGCGGCACTCGACGGCCAGCTTCAGCCGCAAACGCCGCACAGCAACCGCCAGGTTGTCCGCTTGACTGCGACGCTCGCATGCCTGAGCCTCAACGCCCGTAGCCAGATGGCGGAGGAATACGCCCGTCTCCACTTTATTGCGATGTTGGCCGCCGGGACCGCTGCGGCGCTGGAAACGCTGCTCGCACCCGGCGATCAGATTTGCTAACGGCCACGCCGCCGGATGTAGGCGGGTCTCATCCACAGGCACCTCCGACGACGCTGAGCGGTTCACATCCATAATCACTAATCTCGACTGGGCTCGTTTACGGCGAAAGTTTACGCAATCTTCCCTGGCTAAAGGGGTGAAAAAAAATGCAACGTGTGTTATCGTCGACAGGAAGCAGAGACAGGGGACCACACCACTATGGCGACGACGAACATGATCATGCGAGCAACTCAACGGATCATTTACCTCACGGCGTGCTTGGCATTCTTGGCGCTCGGAAGCAACGTGCAAGCTCAGCTTTCGCCACGAGTCTACACCGTTAACTACGCCGCGACCGCACCTACGATCGACGGCATGCTGACGTCGGATACCGAATGGAGCCTCGCCTCCGAAGGCGGCGACTCTTGGTCCGACTGGACGACCAATTCGTTGGACGCAGCAAACAATCGGTTCGTCGCCCTGTGGAACAATGAAGGACTCTACATTCAGCAGCAAGTTGACTACCAGGGCTGGCAAGACCGCGGCTCCGAGCAGTGGGATTCGCTCTACGAAAACCTCAACTTCTACTTCGACCCGAACGTGGACAACGAAGCCAACGAGAACACACAATTATTCTCGTACAGCACGGACGGCTACCACTTGGCAATCAACCAACCATTAGGCGAAACCGAGATTCTGGCTGACGGCACGGCGACGGCCGGCAGTTTCGGCGAGTTCTATGTCAACAGCTTCTACAACAGCAACGTGCAACCGACTTGGTTGCCGGGGATTGAAATGAAGCAGACGACGAGTGTCGAGGATCAGACGGGCATCATGGAACTTTTCATTCCTTGGAACTCGTTCGACAAGACCGACCCCTCGTCGCCC
>JAGQPK010000824.1 GCA_020426755.1 Planctomycetales bacterium | reverse complement strand
AGATCGCGTCGAAGGGACGCGGTAGATCGCCCGGTCGCTTGGCATGGTCCGGCTTGCCGCCCGGCCAACCGGTAATCGTCATCTGCAGATGGCGAAACACGGATAGGTTGATGTTGTAAGCGGGGCCTTTTTCGGCGAGCAGATCCTGCAGGCCTTCCTCGTTGTAATCCTGATCGGTCAGTTTGAGCAGCGGCTTGTTGGCGTGTCGAGCCAACCAGATGACCGCGTTGCGAGTGCGTGTCTCATTCCAATCGACGCTACCGACCAGCCAAGGAGTTTTGAAACGCGTCAGCTCTGCAGCCGCAGCGACATCCAATACGAACTGGGTGTTGGGGTGGCTTTGCAGAAAGCTGGCGGCGACGGACGGAGTGACTTCGCCTTCGGCAGCCCGGGCGACGATCGGTGCTTTGTGTTCGCCGAAGGCCAACAGAATCACCTGCCGCGCGTCCATGATGGTGCCGACACCCATCGTGATCGCTCGTCGTGGCACGTTTTCTTCGCCGAAGAAATCACTGGCCGCATCAATTCGGGTGACGCGGTCGAGGGTGATCAGACGAGTACGGCTTTCCTTGCCCGAGCCGGGTTCATTAAAACCAATGTGTCCGGTCCGGCCGATGCCCAAGATTTGGATGTCAATGCCGCCACAGTTCTGAATCTTCTCTTCGTAGGCCTCGCAATAAGCGGCAACCTGTTCGATGGATTGAGTGCCGTCGGGAATATTAATGTTCTCGCGCGGGATATCGACCAGATCAAAAAGGTGTTCATGCATGAAGCGAACGTAGCTTTGCAGCTCGTTCGTCTGCATCGGAAAATATTCGTCCAGGTTAAATGTGATTACGTTGGCGAACGATAGTCCGTCTTCGCGATGCAGTCGCACGAGTTCGTCGTAGATGCCGACGGGAGTCGATCCGGTGGCCAGACCTAGCACACAGGTGCGTTGCTGGAGCGCTCGGGCGCGAATCAGCTCGGCGATCTGTTGCGCGACAGCCTGGCAAGCTTCGCGCATGTGTTCAAAAACTACACAAGGTACGTGTTCTCGGCGAGTCAGCGCTTTGGAGCTGGGATGATGCATGGCAACCCGTCAGGAAGAAGTTTGGAGTCGTTAATCGGAACAGATGCACAGCGTGGGGAGGCCGGTGGGGCGCGCGGCGATGGCGGGAGTGCCTGGCCGGCGCGTCCGTTGCGCGGCAGCTAAAGTTTCGGCCTAATGCTTTGTTGATGCTTGAAGACGGATCGCCCTCGTTCGTCTCATCGCGGCAGCCCCAGCGCGAAGCGGTACCGACTGCGGCGAGCGACTTTGTGCCGAACCGACGTGCGAACCCGTGATCAAGCGACAACAACGCACTTGCGTCGCTGGGCGATTATACCGGTTCGACCGGAACTGCGCCAGGGCCTACTCGGGCGTCCAAACGCCAGGTCGCGGAAGTTTGACCGGTTTTATTGCCATACGTTTCGCAAATCGACACATGCTGGCTATGATAAGACCAGCTAACCGACCGCTCCGTACTGAACGCTGGAGATTGCCGGATCATCGAAATGGGCTCAATCGCGCACGTAACCGACACGACCCCTCCATTGCAGCGACGACGTGAGCGCTCACGTTGCGCCGCGTTCACGCTAGTCGAGCTATTGGTGGTCATCGCCATCATCGCCATCTTGATTTCGCTGCTCTTGCCGGCCGTCAATGCCGCACGTGAAGCGGGACGTCGGGCATCGTGTATGAACAATCAAAAGCAGATTGCCCTGGCGATCCTGGCCTATGAATCGGCGCATGGGCGTCTGCCGGCCAGTGGACTCGTCGAGCAACACGACAATCCGAACTTGGGGTTTGGGACCTACGACCCCAAGTCGGGACGAATGTTGAGCTGGGCGGTGCTCATTCTGCCGCACCTGGAAGAACAAAGCCTGTTCGATCGCTTTGACTTGAAGTTGTCGGCCTTGGAGCAGCCTAACCAACCTCAAGAGACTCATGTGCCGACTTACCAGTGTCCGAGCGATGGGGCAGAGGATCGCTACTTTCAGCATGAGACGCTGACCAAGGGCGTGCGCTTTGCCAAGGGGAACTACGCGGCTTACGTCAGCCCCTTTCACATTGACGAACAGATTTGGTTTCCCGGCGCATTGGGCGGGATGAAGTGGGGCCAGAATGGCGTCGTCTATGGTCAAAAGCTGACCGCCATTCGCGACGGCCTGACCAAAACGATTATGGTTTCGGAAGTGCGCACGCGTCCGGACGAACGAGACCAGCGCGGCGCGTGGGCGTTGCCCTGGGCCGGCAGCAGCCTGTTGGCATTCGACCTACATCCGCTCAATATGTTCTACGGCAGCTCACGACTTTCCGCGGAACGCACGTTGCCCTACACGCCGTGGATGCTGACCGTCGATGGTGCCCAACGCCCCAATAACCGCGGCTTCAACATCGATATGCTCTACGATTGCCCCAACCCTGATGCCGCTCAGTTGGACGGCATGCCGTGTACGACTTGGACGCAGGAGCAGAACGAAAACTACTACCTGTCTGCCGCGCCGCGCAGCCGGCATGCGGGCGGAGTCGTGACGGCGGCCGTGGATGGGCATGTGCGTTTCTTGGCCGATGACATCGATCCGGTTGTCATGGCCTATATGGTTAGTGTCAACGACGGACGCTCCCGTGACATTCCCTGACTCGCTTGCCCTGACTCGCTTGATTGTTTCTTACTGATCACGATGGTGCTGATCGCTAACGCAGCCCGTTGAAAGCTGCTAGATTGTTGAGCGACAATAACCGTTGCGTGGGTGAGAGGCTATGTCGAAAAAACGTGTCGCGTCCTTAATTGTTTTGTCGATTGGTGTCCTGTTGTTGATTGCGGCGAGTGTTCTACCGCAGCTGCTGCCAACCGAAACGTTTTGGACGCCGGAGCAAGGTGCTGAACACGCGAC
>JAGQPK010000823.1 GCA_020426755.1 Planctomycetales bacterium | reverse complement strand
TACATCAAGCAGGCCATCGCCGTTGAAGTCGCCCAACTTGCTCCCGGCAAAGGTCAGCCCGACGTTCCCTGGCACCGTACGACTGAGCAGCGTACTGCTGAGCGGAGAAAAGACGCGCGGATCAAAGCGGCTGATATTTGCACCCGGCGCCACCCACACCTCGTAGGCAGCTTGATCGCGGGCGTTGACCACAATCCCGTCGAAGTCGTAGACTTGGCCTTCGTTGAGGACCGCGGTGCCGAACATTCCGAGACTTCCAGGAGGTCCAAGTTCAGGCTGAGAATTGTCCGTCAGCGCGACGTCAGCGCCAACAACGTAATCGAGCTCGGTGGAAATGTGCCCCCAAGTGAAATCGACGCCTTCAATATGAAACTGCATCTGGTTTTGCCCGAAGACAGCGAAAGTAACTTTAAGTGATTCCGAAGTATCTTCGTCGCCGTCATCCAGCACCAGCTGTCCCGACACTCTCGTGTAGAAGTTGTCGAGTATCGACTTGCTGCCCCCCAACGATTCATCGTTGATCGGCAGTAGATATCGATTCTCTTCTGGCAGGTTCTGACTCGGCCGCGCGCAACAGTCACTTTCACCATCAGATACGACAAGCGTCGTCACATCATTGCGTTCGTAGTGCGGCAGTTGGGAGTCCTCGTCTTCTAGTACGGCGCGCGCGAATTCGACGTCCGTAACGAAACTGCGTGAGTTGTAATCGACGTTGATGACCTGCGCGGCACTTACCAGGTGAGCGATTGGAGTAACCACGTGTTCGCCGACAGAACTGCCATCACCAAGTGCCAACCACGTCGCATCACCTTCGTCGGGAACATCACCGGAAGCTGTTGTAATCTCCCAAAACACCTGTGTGCCTTGCCCAGCTAGACCAGAATTGAGAAACGTCAACTCATGAAGCCCCGCCGTCAAGTGAACGCTGGCACGCGACTTAGGCTCCAAAGTGGTTCCCGAGAAATACATAATGGAGGGATCGACGCGATCAATCGCAGCGTAGCCGTAGGCGTGTTCAAATTCAGCGTCGCCCAACTGCAACACGAAGTTGCCCGTATTCTGGACTTGAAATGTGTAGGTGCCGGTTTCCGGCACGCGAATCACTCCGCGGGCCACAGACACCCCATCGCCAGGTTCGAGAGGCAATGTATTTGGCCGCGGAGGTTCCTCCGCAATGGACCACGACATGTTGGCCGTCTCAGCCGACACGGTGGTTACGCGCTGCATTAACTGCGACGCGCCAAACTCTTCCAGCTCCTTAGCCATCTTGAGCGTGTTACGTGACAAGTGCAAGTCAGCATGAATCGCTGTCACTGCCAAACTGCCATCGCCTACCGGTGCCAGCTCTACGAAACTCGGCATGCGATTTACAGGCGAATAAATCGGTATGTCAGCGAGCGGTGTCGACGACTGGACAGGGTATTCAACGATATAAGGTTGTGCGATGATTCTTGTTTCAGCGCCCGACGTGCCAGGTTGCAGTGTCGGTACGACAGGCTCATTGAGATCGTAGCCAGAGTACATGTCATTCCAGAACCCATCGATCCGTTGGACATAGACGGCATCTTCGCCGTCTTTGAAATCTCTAGGTTCGGTAGCTCTCCAATTGTTGATCTCGAACGGAGCGCCCGATACCCATGCCCAACCATCCGTCAGAGGATTATCCAGAGTGCGCGACTCTTGCGGCACAATTATTCCATTGCGGAGGCGCTCCGGCGCCGCACCTTCACGATCAGTCAATCCAATCCAGCCACCAAGTCGGAAGAGATCCGTCGGGTCAATGTGATCATTCAGAAGAACTTCAACAAACGCGCTCTCGGCAAATGACTGAAGTTCAACGAGCTGCCCAGCAGTCGTATTAAACTCGCGATTCTCTGCGTCTGTAACGGCATCCACCCAAGTCGTCAGGTCGGGGACGTACTCGTAAACGTTCCATGTACCGCCCGCACCGTGCTGTGCCTGCACAAATTGAGCGTGCGTGGATGGAGTCATCGCGAATGGAAATCCGATCGCCAGCAAGAGCGACGTCCGCCACCGAATATTGCGGATTTTTAACAGCGAGCTGCGAAGTAGCGACATTATGCATATTTCCTGCAAGTAGGAATCGCCAACCCGACGTGGCGACAAGAGTTCCTAGCCTGATAGAATTCGCCCTCTTTTTCAAGACTCTGGTTTGTCGAGTTTTGAAAACGGCGAACAGCGCGTCAGCTCGGTAGTCGTTGCACCGCGTTAAAGTCGGTTCTCGCCAGGGTGAACTGAGCGCCGAGACAAACCACGCAACGCGTTGCGGCGAACCAAATCCGAGGCGAGCGCGTTGTGGCGAACTTATTCCGAGGCGAATCCCTTGCGGCAAACTAACGTCCGAGGCTAACTCCTTGCGGGGAAGTAAATTCCGCGACTAACGCCGGTGTTGGCGGAGAATCGAGGTGATAACCGATCGAAACGCAGACGGACACCAGGAACCAGGCGGGTAAGTTCTGCGAGGCGCGGTTCCGTCTAGACCCGATTCTCCACTCTCTACTGCTCTACTTTCTAACGCTCCACTGCTCTACTCTCTACTCTCTCTCCAAGGCTCACTCCGATCCTATACTATCGCAGCGCAGGATCCGTGAACCGCGCATCGGCCGAATGACCTTTCTCCCCTGAGCTGTTCCATGCACGCACCGAAGCCTCGCATTCATCAACATTGGTCGTTACGCGATATCGTGTATCGGCTGGTTGACGTAGGCGGTATCTTCGCCGGTCTCGTTCTCGCGGTTCACTGGCAAATTGGCGCACTGAGCGAACTTTATTGGCTGGCAGCAGCGGCGGCCACGATCATTTTTCTATTGCTCTGCGAAATCAGTGGCATGTATCGCAACTGGCGTGGAGTCTCGATTGAACGGGAACTGCTCTGCGCGGTGCTGACATGGCTGGCGGTGAT
>JAGQPK010000822.1 GCA_020426755.1 Planctomycetales bacterium | reverse complement strand
CACTCAACACTCAACACTCAACACTCAACACTCAACACTCAACATTCGATATTCAACATTCGATATTCGAACTAGGGCGCCAGGGGATCGATCTTAATCACTTCGTCTGTCTCCGGCACGTGACCATCGTCTACGAGCACGCGGTCTGGAGTCGCCGCTCGCACAACTTGAATCTCAGTGCGTAGCTGCAACAGATTCATCAATAGAACTAAAATCGTCAGGCCGACGACGACCACATACACCTCGCCATAGCTAATCCCCTTGTCCATACATTCGTACAGCGTCCACGACCAGTTGGTGGCTTGCCACGGCGAGTAACTGAACAGCCGAAACCGATTGGCCCACGCTTCGATGAAATAGGGTACACCGGCACCGGCAAGCATCACGAGCAACTGAATCAGGACTGCCAAGACCATGCCGTATCGTTCACGCTGAGGAACTTTGAGATACACGAGTCGCCCCAGGCCGACATAGCTCGAAATGTACGCCGCAGCAAACCCAATCATGCTCGTGTATCGACTTGTGATACTTGCCGGTCGCGTCCAACGCGGATTCGGCCATCCCAGTTCACGTTGAATGACTGCGGCGCCCACACAAATCAACGCCAACAGCCCCACATGTGACAGGGCGAACATGTAGCCGCTGCCGGAACCAGGGTTGTACCAAGTGAACAGCGTACGGCCCAAAAACGTCTGCGGCAAATTGCGGCGCACACGGGGCGAGAGTTGGGGACTTTCCGCAGCCAGAAACACCGAATACACGAACCAATGCATCATAGCCAGAATCATCATGGCGACCATAAACTCGACGTCGCCGATGTAGATCCACCCCCATGTCACCCAACCGACAAACAGTGTCGTCTGTACCGTCATGACCACGCGAATGCGAGTCGATCGATTGTCGCTGTCAAAGCTATTCTGTGCTGCAGCAATTTCGATCAACAGCCAGATATAACAGGCGGCCGCTGTGATCAGAGCACCTTGCACCGCCCAAAATTCCCAATCGTAGTAAGGCAATGATTCGATGCCGCTGTCCAGCATATTGGCAACGAAGACTGTCCAAATGAAAGTGAAGAAGATTAGGCCGATCAACAGGATAACGGATAGCAAGCTCTGAAGATGGCGTGATCGCGACAGCCCCGCAATCACTAACCCAATGCATGACAAGATCACTGAGATGACGAAGGTGTAGAGCAACATCAGCGCAATGAACAGAATGTCGACGCCGCGCAACATATAGGTGAAGGCGATGCACGGCGCCAGCGCCGAGTAGTACACCATCATTTGCAACAACGCGCTGTTTAGTTTGCCTAGGACAATCTGGCGAGATGTCAGCGTGGAGATTGAAAGTAGTTCATATGTGCCGTCTTCACGCTCGGCCGCGAGTGATCGAAAGGTCGTGAACGGCACTACCAACAACAACGGCACCGCCAAGATGACGTAGTAGCCAACCAGCACCGACAATCCCGCATCTGTGTAATAGATGTCAGGCATCTGCATGAATACAGACAGGAACGACCAACACCACGCACACACCAGTAGCAGCGTGAAGGTGATGGTGAATTGGCGACTCTTCAACGCCTGGCGCGATTCCTTGACGAGGATCGGATTGAGCCATTCACTCCAACGTTCCAACACCGGCTCCACGCGTTGCGTCCAACGATCGATTAGCCACGCGAGTCGCGACGGTGAACGAGATGGCTCGCGGGCCGTTGGCAAGATGGGTTCCGCAGTGCTCACTGTACGATCCCCTTTGTCACGTGCATGAAGACTTCCTCAAGTGTCTTGACGTTGCTGCGGAACTCGGCAATCTCGAACCCTGCCTCAACCATCTGGCGCAACCACTTCGCCTCATCCACTCGCTCGCCGGGATGTGAGAACTGGACGCCGTCACCTTCATTGGCAATCGATGTGATTCCCACTTGCTGCGATAGCCATTCCTTCAGCGGCCCGATGTCGCCTAAGGTACGAACGTGCACCTCGCGATGAGCGCCCATCTGCGCGCGAATATCTTCGACAGATCCGGTTACCAGCAACTGCCCCCGTTCGATGATGCCGATTCGATCGGACATCTCCGCCAGCTCGGTTAAGATGTGCGAGCTGATCAGAATCGTCTTGCCTTGTCCGCTGGCCAACTCGCCAATCATCTCGCGCAGCTCGATGCGAGCACGCGGATCCAGGCCCGCAGCGGGCTCGTCCAGAATCAACACTCGCGGGTCATGAATCATCGCGCGTCCCAAGCAGAGCCGCTGTTTCATGCCCTTGGACAATCCACCGATCGGCTTCTCCGCCATTTTCCACAGACCGGTGAAGTCCATGACGTGCTGCATTGCTCGATTTCGCTCACGGCCGACCAAGCCATAAGCTCGCGCGTAGAAGTCAAGATACTCGCGGCAATTCACGTTCGTGTACGTGCCGAAGTAGTCAGGCATGAAACCCAGTCGCCGCCGCACGTGATCTGGATCGTTGATCACGGAAAACCCATCGACCAGGGCATCGCCGTAAGTAGGCAGATCCAACGTCGCGAGGATCCGCATGCTGGTTGTTTTGCCGGCACCGTTGGGGCCGATATAACCGAACACCTGTCCACGCGGGACACAGAACGACACATCGTTGACGGCACGTGTTGTACCGAAGAAGCGATGCAGTCGCCGCAATTCGATGACGTCTTCAGGTTCCGCGTGCACACCAATCATGGCAAGCTCTCTCCGTTGCGTCCTACCAGTTCCCATGAATCATGTGAACACTGGCCACCTGTGACGCTGATGTGACACCCAGCGGAACAGAGGCCGGTGCCTGATCGACAATCGCAAAATAGCAGCGATCGCTATTGGCAGCGTCGCTACGCAACCGGGCCAACATTTCGAGAATTTCCTGTTCCATAATGCCGTGCGTATCGAACTCGACGTTGCTAACGTTGCCGTAGTAGT
>JAGQPK010000821.1 GCA_020426755.1 Planctomycetales bacterium | reverse complement strand
TTGTACTTCTCCGACTCACCGATCGGAATGGTGATCATCTGCCACGAATCGCCGGCCAGGATTCGCGCTTGCATGAGGATCTGACCGACATGGTACGCTGCGTGGGCGATTGAGCGTTCGATTGCCGCGGGCACCTCCAGTGATTCACCGCGAATTGTGACTCGCTCTAATAAATCCTTGGCGGACAATTGATTGAGCGTATCAAAGAGGCAGCGCCAGCCATCCTCCCAATCATGCAGCAACGCCGCGCGATCGACCTGACGTTCAATGAACTCTGCGTCACGATTGCGCCATGGCTTCTCGCCGTCGGTCGACAAAAAGTTCGTCCAGCGCGACCGCAGATTTCCAGCGACATGTGCCAGGATGATGGCGACGCTATTCGTTGCGGGAGTTATTCTCTGGTGGAGTTGCGAGTCATTAAGCTGTTCGATTGCGCGTTCGGCCGTTGACTTTTGCGACTGCGCCGTCCTGCGAGCACTGTCCAAAACGATTTTCGCGAGTTGGTCAATTGGGGCCACGAATGTTCTCCCGACAGTGCAACATTTCGTCGCAAGGTTTGTGCATCAGCTCGCCGTAAGTCGCATGTCGCCGTGATCGTTGAGATCGGCGCTAGCGCCAACGCAAACCGACACTCACGCCTATCGCTAGACTACGGACGAAGACTCATTCGCGACAGCCGGAAGTTTATCAGCGCCGGGCAGATTTTCGATAGGCCACGTTCGGTGATCGTGCCAAAGTGACACACGTTCAAATGATCGGTGGCATTCTTTGATACACCTGTGGCTCCGGTAGGCGTTTCTCGTCCGCAGCATGTTGGCGAACGGTCGTCACGGGGCAGCGGGCGTGGCGGATGACGTATTCGGCAACGCTGCCAAACAACAGATGTTTCAAACCTGAGTGGCCGTGAGTTGACATGACAATCAGATCGCAGTCGAGTTCCTGGGCGACCCAGCAAATGACTTCTCCTGCCAAGCCAATGTGAGTGACATGTTCTACGGGCACATCCGATGAGACAGGCCGCACTGCTCGTAAGGCAGCTACAGTTTCAGGATCGAGTTCGACCGGTTCGCCTCCTGTGCTCCAGTAGTCTGGCGGCGGCGCGACATAGAGTACGATCAAGCGCGCTCCCAATGCCTTGGCGAAGCGTTCGGCCTCTGGAAACGCCAACTGCGAGGAACTGGATAAGTCGGTGGGGAATAGGACTTGGGTGACCGGGCGGTGAACATCCGGGCTTTGACTAGATTCGTTTACCATCGGTCGCTGTCCTTCTGACGCGAGCTTGTTTAAACGGAGAAGATAGAGGACGTTTCACATTACGTCGAACTTGGCACAAAACGAGTGTGCACATTCCGGGCCGATTTGGCACTCAGGTTTTAATCGTCGGGATCGAAGTCGGACGTGGAAACCCAGCCCGCCTGGAGTGATTCTCCGGCATGGTACCGTTCGTAAAAAGCCTGCGTTTTCAAGTCCGCATAGGGATAGGCGTCAAATTGTTGACCGTTTCCTAGCATGCGCGGGTCGCGCTGTTGGCGGAGTTCACTTTCTAGACGCGTTCTCAGTTCACTGCGAGTCGTCGCCAACTGCGGCTGCTCTGCCAAGTTATGCAGGCAGTCGGGATCGTTTGATAAATCGTACAGTTCTTCGCTGCTACGCTTACCGAAACTGGCTTGCCACAAGGCTTGGTAGCTCGGATCGGCGCGATGGGCAATGAGCCAACTTTTGGTCGGGCTGCCATCGCAATTGAGATAGCCGGTGGATGGATTGCCGGCAGGCCAGCGACTTGGCTCAAAGTTACGTAAATACAGCCAGCGGTCAGTGACAATTGCACGTACCGGGTAGCCCGTATCGCGCGGGCGCCCAACATCATGCCGTTCTTTGCCAAAGATCGTATGATCACGCTCTCGCGCAATGCGAGCAGATTCGGTGTCATTCAGTGGTTGGAAAAACTCCGTCAACGGTCTCCCGGCAATCGCGGCCATCGGCGTGGATTGTGGATCGACGCCTGCGGCTGTCAGAATCGTCGGTGCCAAATCAACAAAGTTCACGAAGGACTCGATCCGTCGACCTCCAGTGATCCCTTGGGGCCAACGAATCGCCAGCGGCAAGTGATTGCTCAACTCGTAGCATTGCCCCTTGACGTGCGGGAACGGCATGCCATTGTCGGCGGTCACAATCACAATCGTGTTATCGAGCTGTCCACGGTTTTCCAATTCGTCGAGCATGCGGCCGAGCTGTTGGTCGAAGTATTCGATTTCGTAGGCGTAATCCAGCAGATCGCTGCGAATCTCGGGGATGTCCGGCCAGCAGGTGGGAACTCGGTCGATTTGATCAAGCTGCTTGCCGCCCAAGCGTTCTCCACTGCCGCGCGCATAACCGCGATGAGGTTCGTAGCCCCCATACCAAAAGCACCAGGGCGAGTCGGCGTGATTGTCGTTCAAAAAGTCCACGAAGTTGGCGGCATAGTCGAGCGGCGAAATGGCGGGCGTTGGCGGCTTGGTTTTGCGTTGCTGGTACATCGCTCCAGTGAGTTGCCGTGGTTTGCCTTGCGCGTCGCGGGCGATACCAGGTGCCCAGCCTTTACCCGTTCCACCGACGGCATAGCCGCGTTGCGCGAGCGTTTCCGGAAATGTGGTGAACTCGGTTGGAAAATAACACCAGTGATTTGCGGCCGCCGCCAATTGCCAACTGTAGCGGCCCGTTAAAATCGCTGCACGCGACGGTGCGCATTTCGCATTCGGTGTGTAGGCCCGAGTGAAGAGCAAACCTTCGTGAGCAATTCGATCGAACGCCGGCGTTGCTACCCAGCGACAACCGTATGCGCCGAAGTGAGCGAACGAGGCATCGTCGGCAATGGCGAACAAGATGTTAGGACGATCGTCGGCGGCTGCAGACGGTAGCTTGCTGCATGCGAGTATGATCGCCAAAGTAAAC
>JAGQPK010000820.1 GCA_020426755.1 Planctomycetales bacterium | reverse complement strand
AATTATGTTCGGCGCCGATGCCCTGTTATCTCAACTGAGTGCCATTGGGCGCTAGCCGCGGTTCTCACACGGTTGGAAGCGTCGCGGTCAGAACTGACGCTAACGTGCTACGCGAACTGATGGATGCCGGATGTTGCGATCTGTAAGCAGCACCAGACAAGATGCTTGACGCTTTTTGGGTGAGTGAGTACTCTCACAAGTAGGGTGATCCGGCTTTGTTTGGTCGATCATGTTTTGATCTGATGCCAATCGCTGTTTGTTATTCGAAGGTCATGCTTTCGAGGCGAAGTCGAATCGGTCCAAACAGCCGCTCCTCCCTTGTCGGAGCGCCGGCCTGCAGGACGAAAGCGATTGAGGTATTCGGACATGAAACGATGCGCGCTCGTCGTCGCTTATGCTTTGTTCGTTTCCGCCCCGTCACTCGCCGCGGTCACGCCGATTGGACTTCAGCGCGTGGTGCGTGTGTCAGCGCACACGGAGATTGTCGATGGGCCGACTGAGGAGGGTGCTGACGAGCGTGTCTCAAGTGAGTTTGGCTTATTCAATGAAGGGTTAGAACTCAAGGTGAGTGATGCAGGCGGCAGCGCGAGCCAAGTCTCAACTGTCTCGCCTCAACAAATCACCGCGACGGGCCATGCTGCGGCCGGCGCCTACACTCAGACTGGCGATATCTACTCAGCGGCTTCCGCAGCGTCGTTGCTGCACTATGAATTCTTGGTTGATGGCGACACGCAATTCACCATAGTAGGGCAGGTGCAAGGGCATGGACAGTTTCCCCCGCTCTACGTACCCGTCGATTCGCGCGTCACGTTGAGCCGTGGCGCAGAAGAACTGTTTTTCGTTACGACAGGCAACTTGCCCGAATATGAACTCGACGATAACGACATCGTGAGCTTTGAGCACGTGGGGATGCTCGCGCCTGGCAACTACGCTCTCGACGCGACTGTGGATCAAGTCCTGAGATGGGGCAGTGAGGGTGGGAAAGGCGGTAGCTTTCAATTCACGTTAACGTTCGTTCCCGAACCACATTGCATTGACTGTGTATTGTTAGGAGCAATGACGTGCGTCGTCGTGGGGCGTCGTCACGTCTTGAAATGAACCTCTAAAATTGAATTGTAAATCTTGAAAAGCGAATCTTGGATGTCGGGGGTGTTGGATGCGGCGAGGACATCGAATCTTTCTAGGTGAAAGTCTTGAGGATCGTCGCTGCTTGGCCGTTGGCTTTGTACCGCATTCACTCGACGGATTGCCTATCGATACGTATGCGGGCGAAATGGCACTTGCGGATCTGGATGGGGACGGCGATCCAGATCTCGTGAACGGGATCGTCGGTTGGCACGAGAATCTAGACGGCGCGGGACAATTCGGTGAATCTCAACCGTATGTGTCACCTTTCGACGGACAACATTATGCCGATGACGTGGATGTTGCTGACATCGACCGAGATGGTGATCAGGATATTGTGGCCGCCATCACTGTAGGCACCGAACGGTCGATTATTTGGTTTGAAAATCGCGATGGGCGAGGACGATTTGGGCCGCCACAGACTATCTATCAATTGCCCACCGACGTGCAGTTGCTTGATCTCGTGGGCGGATCACAGGTTACGTTCGCACTTTCTCGCATGCTTGGCACGCAGCGCGTTGACTTGCAGGTTTATCGTTATGAAGCCACGACGGCAAGCCTACAATTGACATTCAGTGATTCAACCGGCGCTGATGCAGCCGTGTTGGCTGACCTCGATGGTGACGGTGGCTTGGACCTGGCAAGTGACCGGGGGATCGCGATGTACGACGTCGATCGCCAGGAATGGTCTCCAATCGGCGGCCCGGCGCCCGGCCCGTACTTTGCGGTAGGGGCTCTCATGGAAGATGGCGAGTTGTCCGTGATTGCTTGGGACAATCTAGAGTTGATTCGCATTCGTCCGGGGGCAACGGAAGCTGAAGTCCTTCCGACCGCCAAGTCGTTGCCGGACCTTATCGGCCTACCTGCTCTTGGCGTCGATTTGCGAGTGCGAGACCTTGATGGGGATGGCGATGGTGATCTGATCTTCACGCGGAAGTACGAGGAAGGCCAGGTCAACCTCGTTTCGATAAATGCCGACGGGCAACTGGACACACCGCAGTCGCTCGCTATGCCATTTCAAATCGTGGGCGACGTAAACGGCGATGGTGCCGCAGAGTTGATTGATAGAACGAATGTTTGGCAATACAACACTCCGGATGCTACTGTATCCTTGCTTTTCGGACGCGATGAATACGCACCTCGTGGTGGCGGTGTTACGGCAGACCTTGATCGAGACGGCGACTTAGATCTTGTTTTTGTTCACGGTACCTATAGTGCCGTCGATGTGAAGCTCTTCAATGCGCAAGTGCGCTGGAGCGAGAACATCAACGGCGATGGACTGTTCGGTCCAAGTAAGTTGATCGCCGCACTGCCCAACATCTCGCTGTTGGATGACACAGTACCGCTGTTGCTTGCCGACTTTGATCTAGATGGCGATTTGGACTATTTGCAGAGCTTTCGCAAAGATCTCACGTCACCCATGACCTGGATTGAGAACACGGATGGTCGCGGGACGTTCTCAACTGACGGACATCCGATCGTAGCGCCTAATCATTTCTTCAGTCGCACGCAGATCATTGATATCGACCAAGATGGTGACGCAGATCTTGTCAGTGATGGTGACTGGATCGAGAATCTCGCCGGCGAGAGCTTCGCACCCAGCCGCGCACTGATTGCACCAACATCGATTGAGGACATCGCGTGGGTCGATTGGGATGTCGACGGCGACCTGGATGCCTTGGTCTTGCCGGTAAGCGACGGAGAGCAACAGCCACACCTTCAATGGTATGAGCGACTCAACGATCAACCGCCTGCTTTTGCTGAGGCGGTGGACGTTGCTGCCGACGAGTGGCCGAGCGTACCCTTGCAGCAGCCTCGCTTGCAG
>JAGQPK010000081.1 GCA_020426755.1 Planctomycetales bacterium | reverse complement strand
TTCGCTGCTACCGAGAGTCAGTGCGGGACCGACTTGGAACTGGGTATCAATCCACGCGGTGCGTCGCGTGATGAAGTCCTGCATGATGTAAATGTAGTCAGCATACTTGTTCGGCCGCGCGCCGCCGGGCAGCGGAGACGGCGGACAACTGCCTTGGCCGAAGAAGCAATTCGGCCATTGGTAGCTGTTCAGCGTGCCCCACTTGTCGAAATTGCGTTTGATCGGATTCGACGGTTCACCGGCAGCAATCCGTTCCAGGTTAGGATTGCCGTCGGCCAGTTGTGACACTGCGTTGTCAACGTCTGCCAACAGCGCGGAGGTTGCCCACGATGACTGGCGGAGTTCACTCCACTTGTCGATGACCGCTTGCTTGAAGTTTGGATCCTCGAATAGCCGGCGCCAGTAGGGATACGTCACATCATCATTCTTATTAACAAAGTCGTCACTGTACCAGCCTTCCGGAAACGCACCTTGCAAGTAGTTGCCGTTGGCGAGCGAAAGATTGTAGTCCCACGCCGGCCCCTGCACGATCTTGCCGCCACGATCTTTGTAGTAGTAGGTACTCAACCGGAAACCATCGATGTTCTTGGTCATTTCGACCAATAGCCAGGTTGTCGCCCAGGACTCCACGTCGATGTACTTCGCGTATCCGTTGATCGGGTCGGCGTAGTTCGCACCGTAAAGAGTCGATTCGAACTCGTTCAGGTAGGCCTTCAACCAGTTCTTTTGTATCGTCGTGATAGAACGGTCATCCGGTTCGACCATGCGGATTTCTTGACCACGGCTGGTCGTGAAGGGCACGTCACCCGCGCCGGCTTTATCCTTCTTCCAAATGTAGCCGCCAGTGATCGCCGGCTCCGACGTGTCGAGCGGCGTCAGCTTGGCGATGTCCACGCGATCCTTGTCGCGTTTAATCTTCTCCAGCAGGACGTAAGTACCGCGGTAGTCCTTGGCATAGTCCAGTGCCTTGCCCGAGTCCTGATCGAGGAACACTTCCACGAGTGTGGCGCGGGGCGCGTAAAGGTCCGCGTTATTACTCCAAAGGAAAGTCAGGAAGTTGTTGAGCTGCGTTTTGTCGGAGTATGGCCCATTCAGCACCCAATCCGATTCGGCCGGCAGGTCAAAGAATGACGCAGCCTTGTCAGGCACGGCGCCGGCATCGATCGAACGCACATCCGAATTGAATTCATCCCACAGTTCGAGCGCAAACGGCTTCTTGGGAAAGCCCTGAGACGTTTGCCCGCGAATGCGCAAACCGCCGCGGCCCGCAAACTCACCTTGTTCTAGAATCGACGCGCGCCCATCTTCGCCCGGATTGATAAAGATGCCGGTGACGGGAACCATCAGCGTATCGGAGTTCTCGACAGCGCGTCCGAAGGAAGAAAACACCATGAGCGGCAGGTTCGAGTCGAAGGCCTGGCCCGTCCCTTCGAAATTGGTCATTGAGCTGCTGAGCTGGATGTAGCTCTCGCTATGGACCGGCCCGGCCCCCTTGCCTGTCTCGTAAGCGCGCGCCCGAATCCGAATACTCGAATTGATTGTAATGGGACCGGTGTACAACGTCGACGTTTCGTCGGGCAGGTCGCCGTTCGTGGTGTAGCGAATTTGCGCCGCCGGATTTGCCGGTGTCAGCACGAGCGAAAAGCCGGTGCTGAACACGCGTGTCGATTCAGAAAACGTCACTTCACCGGCCGGCGCTTCATCGCCGACGCCATTGAGTTCGCCGGGCGTTGACTGTAGGAAGTAGCTGTTAGCTCCAAGTCGAATCGCGGTCCCCGTCAGTGTCGGAGCTAACAGAAAATCTTCATCCGACTTGTCGACGTTCAGGCCCACAATGGACAACACATTGCTGCCCGGTTGCAACAGGTTTTGCTTGTCGGCCAAATCAACCGTAATCGTTTGCAGGCCCAACTGCCCCGAGCCCGTGCGGATGCCGAAGCTGCGCACATCTTGTGCGTTGTAGGCTGTGCCTGTGGCGGCAGTCCAACCGACGGTCAAATCTGGCGACCCACCGAAGATCGACGCCACGTCGACCTGCGTCGATAACGTCGGAGCGGCCGGCTTGACGTTGGTGTCGGCAAAATAGACGTCCATCGTTTGTGTCGCGCCGCGGTACTCAATCCAGACATAGCGCAAGTCGACACCCGGCCCCGGTTGGCCGGCGAAGGCCGCGTGGCCGTTGAACCGTGGCACTGCGACGCGCGCCACATTCCCGTCGCGACTCGTGTCGATGCCAATGTGCGTCCCCAGCGAATCGTCGGGATCAAACGAACCGGTCGCGCCGGTATCGAACTCAACTGCGACAAATCTCATGCCAGAAGCATCGAGCCCAAGCTGGCCGCCGTCACCGCCCAACCGATTCTGTCCGCCGTCCTGCAGCACAAACGTCATGCCTTCGCCGCCGCGACCGTCATTGTCCAGCGTACCGCCTGGCGTGTGTGCGTTGATGACCATTTCGGCCGAGAACGAATAGTCGACACCGAACTTGACATCATTCTTCAACCAAGCTGCCCCAGATTGCGACGCCAGCGCTGGCGTCAATTGAATGCGACCGCCATTGAAGGTCGCGGAGCCAACCAGATTGAAGTCATCTTGCAAATCGAGCGTCGAGAAATCTTCGTATTGAAGGGCCGTGCCGACCTCACCATGTTCCTCCGTCGCCAGCGCACTCCAGTCGATCGTGCCCGGTGCTAACTCGCGGGCAACCTCAGTGCCGTTGAGATACGCGACGTAACCGTCGTCAAAATTGAGACCGAGCTCGAGTCGATCCAGCGGCTGGGCATCGGCGTAGTCGAATGAACTACGCAGATAAGCCACCGACGCGTTGCCATTCATCTCGGGGATTTGTCCACCCGTGCCGATAACGGAACTGAAGTCACCGTCCAGCGGATCATTGTCGTAACCGATGGCGTTGGGTACCAAACGCCATGCGTTATCGGCGTAACCAACACTTGTCCATTGTGCCAGCGGTACATCTTGCGCAGCAGATTGCGGTAACAACAAGCGTCCACCACTGATAGGCGTGACCAGCTCGCGCGTGATCAACTCCTGTGAATGCCCATACGACACATCGGCCGACTGCTGCGGATATCCATCGTAACGATCAACGATGGTCGAACCATCGGGTGATACGAGTGCCAGGAATTCGCCATTGTCCTTGAGCTTGAAGTTCGTATGGAGCTCACCATCAGCCGCATCGCGATCCTTATTGGAGGCGAACACGACGATCGATTGCTTGGCATCGAGTGTCACGGAGGGGAACTTCCACTGCGTCAAACGATCGGGATCGTCAGTCAGCGCCCAGTCCTTGAGTTCGACGGGTTGCGATCCGTTGTTGAACACTTCGATCCAATCGGAACGCTCGCCATCTTCGTCTTTGATGCCGCTTTCATTGACGGCCATGAACTCGCTGATCATCAGATCACTGGCCATCATCGCGCGCGGTTCAAGCTGTTCCAGCGCATACGAACGCTCACGTCCGCGCCGAGCAAATCGCCGCCCCATCCTGCTTCTCCTCAAGGTCGTCGTAGGTCACTCTGTTCAAGTTCCCGTCTTTCCTCAGCCAATTGCCGACGACTGGGGTCGGATTGTCAGGCAGGGTATAGACCGCCATCAGAGAATCGAAGAACCTTAAGTGGCCCGCACAAGCCGGATCTTCGCTGAGTCAAGGAGACGAGAACTGCTATCTCGATAGTAGACAAAACTTGAATGCGAGACAAGAAAAGCGCCCAGATCGGTCAAATCTGATTTGGCAGTCGCAGTCTAGCGGCTGAGAATCGAGGTTCGACCGCGACGATATCAAGCGAAACTCATTGTCGACATTCAGAATTCGAACACGTTCAGTTTCCTTGACGTCGCCGACTCTCACCCAGTGCGGCACGGATCGCTCGGCTGTCCGGCTGCAGGCGAACAGCCTCATCGAACTGTTTTTCGGCATCCGCGTAGCGTTCCATCTGCATCAACAATTGACCGTAGCCGAAGTGCCCATCAACGAATGAAGGCTCAGCACGAATCGTTGCTTCGAACGCTTCGATCGCGCCGGCTCGATCGTGTTTGTTGTTCCAGAGAATCCCAGCCAAGTTGAAGTGAGCCATCGCAAAATCTGGCTTCACGCTCACAGCGCGACGATAAAGTTCAATCGCAGCGTCGTACTCGCCCTGGTACCCTTTGCAGACGGCCAGTCGGAACATTGCCTCAACGGAATTCTCGTCGAGTTGCAAGGCAGCCTGTAACAGATCGTCGGCCCGCGCGAGCCGCTGTGGCCCGTCCGGCCGATCTGAATCTGGTGCCCCCGTGCGGATTAGTGAGCGGGCCAGCAAGATTTTGGCCCAAATCGAATCTGGGTACTTCCCTTCGGCGATCGTCAGTAGTTCAATCGAGCGATCATATTCACGTTCCCGGAATAGGCTATCCCCGTCATTAAGATAGACTTTGAGCCCGACACGTCGATTGAAGACTTCCTTGTAGAAGGGGTCAGGCCAGGTAGCTTCCGCCTGTTGATCTGCTCGCTGCAGCGCCTGGTCCGCCTCATCCGGACGTCTCAGTCGGCGCAGCGATTCTGCCATCAGCAGCAGCAACTGCTTCTGTCGATTTCGATAATCTGGATTGTTGTTGAACAGACGTTGCAACGATAGTAATTGCTCGTAGCAGGCCCTCGCGTCACCGCGCAAAGCAACGAGCCGCGCCAAGTCCAATCTTAGCCGCAAGTCATCTGAACGATGCAGTTGATAGAGCTTTAGCTGTTGCTCCGCTTCGTCTAGACGGTAGGCTTCCATCAGGACTTCGCTGTACATAAGTCGCACCGCGGGTGGCTCATTACCACACAGTTCCGTCGCCCTTCGCAAAGCATCGACAGCCAACTCAGCGTCGGTCGATCGAGCCGCGTGCCCCAGCAAGTAGGCCCAGCGAGGTTCCTGGCTATCTAGTCGTTCGGCTTGCTTGAAACATTGAATTGCGGCCTCAAGGAAATCGTGCGTGTAGAGCACCATTCCGAGGACACCCCACGCCTCCGCGGACTCGGGGCGCTGCAGCACAACCTGTCGTGCTGCTGCGATTGCTTCTGCAACCTCAATATCCTGCCCCGCGCTGGGAATCGACGGAGGTTCCGTCAAACCACCCTCGTTGGTCACCTCGGTAACGGTTTCAGCATGCCGTGGCGCTGCAGCATTGTTCTCGCCCACAGTACGAGTTGGCAAATGCGTTTGCCACCAAGCAAAGCCACCTATGGCGCACAGACCGACGAATAAGCTGGCGAGAACACGCCACACCGATTTAGCCTGAGGCCGGATTGGCGCGGGCTCCATGCCTTCGTCTGTCACTACTTTCTTTCTTCGTAGCCTTCCCATGCCTATTCCACCAACTTGCCGGCGCCGCGCACACAGGTGACCAGTGAGTCTGCTTTGCCACCAGGAAACTCTTCTTCAACTCCATCCGGCCAGACGATGCGAATCGACTGAAACTTAGCCGTCTCATTTAGCCCGAAATGAGCCCGCGGATCATTGCTGTTCAGATAACTGTAGCTGGGATTGATCCATCGCATTAACGTCTGCTCATTCACTTGAAGATACACCTCCGCGCCGTAGGCGTCGCGATTCCAACGCGGATCAAATGCGCGCACGGTCAACCAATGTTTATCGGTACCGCAAACATTCTGCAATAAGCGCGGACGTTCTGCGATATTCGTCACGAGGATATCAAGTCGACCGTCATTGTTAAAATCGCCAGCCAGCATGCCGCGCGACACGCTGGCGAGTCCACATAACGCGGTTTGACTCGGCGACGCATCGGCAAAGCGCCCCGTGCCTTCATTCAGGAGGATCTGATCACGCTGAGCATACGGATGCCAGAAGCCATCTAAAGCCGGCGACACTTCCGGTTGCGGCCCCCGTTCGCGAATCACTCGTCCGTTGGCCAGCAGGATGTCGAGATCGCCGTCGTTGTCGATATCCTGCATTAATGTGCCAAAGCCCGTCCCGCGCCACTTCGTTTTCGTCAGACCGGAAAGGGCAGTTTGGTCAATAAACACTCCGCGTGGCTTCTGACTCCAAAGCGTATGTGTCTCTACGGCCAAGTGAGTGACGAACACGTCGAATAGACCGTCTCCATCGGCATCGCCGATCGTGATTCCCATATTCGCTTCGGCCTTGCCCATGCTGTTGTAACCCAGGCCGCGGGACCCAGCTTCTTCACGGAACGTGCCGTCACGCTGGTTCATCCAAAGATGGTTTGTCGCGCCGTCGTTCGAGATAAACACGTCGGGCCAATGATCACCGTCAAAGTCCGCACAGTATGCAGCGAACCCCGGCCCCGGCTTGGCCCCGAATCCCGACGCCTCGGTCACATCGTCAAATCGAACGTCCGCGGGCGTGGCTGCCGCCCCGCGATTGTGAAATAACTTGTCGACGCGTCCGGGAAAATTATCTGGTCCGCAGAACTCTTGTCGGCTGCTGGAATCCGCGCACCAACGTGACGGATCGTAGTTCACATAATTCACGAGCAATAGATCGAGCCAGCCGTCACGATCGTAGTCCCAAAAACTTGCCGAAGTGCCCCAACTTAAATTGGAGATGCCAGCCGAATCCGAGATATCGACGAAACGAGGCTCCGCGCCTTCCGTCTGATTGAGCAACAGTCGCGCACGACCGTACTCATTCAGCACAACATCAACACGACCATCATTATTCACGTCGCCACAAGCGACCCCCATGCCGTACCCAGCCACATCCAGTCCTGAGTCGGCCGATACATTCACAAAGCCCGACTCGGTCTGTCGATACAACTGGTTCTTGTGAGGCGAATTTGGTCCGTCATTTTGCAGCAAGTAAATATCCAGCAGCCCGTCACCATCGAAGTCGAAGAATGCTCCGCCAGATCCAATGCTGCGCGGCATGAAGAACGGATTTTTGTTTTCCGAGCACTGATGAATAAAATCAATTCCTAACGACTCGGTAACATCGCGAAACAATTCGACCGACGTCGACGCACTGCCAGCATTTTGCGAAGTCGAATTCGCTGTAGTTTGCGCGGACGTCGGATCGCTCGATTTGTTGTCAGCGTTTCTGCTGCATCCCAACTGAGTGACAAAAAGCCAGCAGAGTGCAAACCCCAAAGTGAATTTCGTGTTAACGGTAACGTTCGGCGTAAAAACCATGGACGGTTCCGAAGAGCGGGAGGGTTTCATTGTTGTGGCCCGAGGCGCTGACTCAACGCATCGAGTCGCGGATCCTTAGCGTTTAACAGACGAGCTTTCGCCAAACTTGCTGTCGCCTCTTCAAACCTTCGCTGTCCCAAGTAGAACTCAATCAGCGCCAGGTGTCCGTCAAAGTAGTTCGGTTGCGTCTGGACTGCGGCCAGTAGTGACGCTTCAGCGGACAAAATATCCGCCTTGGCAAGTTGACACAGGCCCAAGTTACGATAAGCAACTCCGCTAGAGGGTTGGAACTTGATTGTCCGCTTGAACCAATCGATCGCCTCGTCATAGCGTTGACTCACTTGATACATTACTCCCATTCGAAAGTGAGCTTCGAAGGACTGAGGGTTGAGTGTCAACGCAGTATCCAGTTGCTGCTTGGCGTCAGCCAACTTGCGTATCCGAATGTAGCCGCGCGCAAGCATGATCCGCGCCCACTCAGAGTCCGGGTACCGCAGGCAGATTTGCTGCAGCAAGTTAATGGAGGCTTCGACCTGATTGCGCATGTAGAGCTCATCGGCCGCCTTGAGTTGCGTTAGCAGTCCGGTGCGTAACGCCAGTACTTCCGCGTATTGCGGGTCGGGCCACTCAACCGCTGGTGCCTGTTGCGACAATTGCCGACAACGATCAGCGGCTTGCTGATTACCCAACCGCCTGAGGATCTCCGCCGCCAACAACAACGAACTCCGATTGGGACGCCCCTGTGTCACAACCGGTTGGATTAAATCGTACGCGACCTGAAGCTCATTTTCGATCACGGCGATGCGGGCCAGATCGACACCTACCGCAGCGTTCGTCGGCTCTCTCGCCCGCAGTTCATTCAGAACGTGCGTGGCCTCTGCGTACTGCTCCTGATCAATCAAGAGCGAAACCAGTCTCAGGTGTGGAGCCACTGCCTCCGCGCCGTACTTATCAGCGGCCAATCTCAAACGTGTCTGTGCTTTGTCGACATCGATCGTACGCAGCGCAATGCCGGAGAAATACGGCCACCGAGCGTCGTTCGCATCTCGCGAGGCAGCTTCGTCCAAACACAACGCTGCCGGCATATACAAATCGTGCGCCAGCAGCAGCATGCCCAGTCGGCCCCAGGCTGCAGGAGTGCCGGTGTTCTTCAGGTTTCCCGCTGCTTCATCCAAGGCGACAACGACCGCGGTGTCCAGCGAAGACCGATCAAGCTGTGCCATCACCTGTTCGACTGTCACGACCGCAGGCCGCTTCGCGTCCGCCTCAGAAACCGTACCCGTTGTTGACCGAGACGTTGCGGACTCACCACAGCCAACGACGATCATCATCCAACAAGTGGCGATGAGCGTGGCGATAAGCCGATCCAAGCCAATTTGTGCAGTGCTTGCTCGCACCTCAGATTCGCGCTGCATTACTTTGCACCCGCTTGCGCATCCTGCTGGACTGCTTGCCCCTGGCCACGTTCCAGCTTTAGGAACTGGTCGGCCGGGCCTCCCGGAAAGTCCTCTACCTCGCCCATCGGCCAGACAATTCGGATTGCGTCGTAATTAGATGCCGCGCCCAGACCAAAATGAACACGCGGATCGTTGCTGCTAAGGAAACTGTAGTGCGGATTAATCTCACGCACTTGTGCTCGTCCGTCCACAATCAACGTGATGTGAGCACCAATTGCATCACGATGCAAGTTGGAATCAACTGCTCGTACGACCAACCAGTGTTGTTGGTCGTCGCTGCGGTTGAAGTACAGTTTGGCCGGTCCATCGATACAAGTAACCAGCAAATCCATTCGCCCATCATTGTTGATATCACCGCATACGAGACCGCGCGACACGCGAGCCGAGTCGCCATACTCGGGATTGGACTCCGTTACGTCTTTAAATCGACCGCTGCCGTCGTTTAGCAGCAACTGATCACGTTGAGCATAGGGCTGCCAAAAGGCATCGACGTCGGGCGCCGTCGATTGCAGCGATCCACTGAATCGCAACACCCGCCCATTGACGACTGCCAAGTCTTGGTCACCATCATTGTCCAGATCAAGCAGAGCTGTGCCAAATCCCGTGCCGCGCCAAGACGTTTTGGTGATGCCCGTGGTGGGAGTCAAATCAACAAAATTGCCCGGAGCAACTTGTGACCATAGCGTGTGCGTTTCCGTCGCTCGGTGCGTAACGAAAAGATCGAAGCGACCATCCGCATTCACGTCGCCCCAGGCAACTCCCATATCGGCCTGTGCTTCCCCCATCGCGTTATACGCCATACCAAAACGGCCGGCGTCTTCGCTGAAGGTGCCATCATGCCGGTTAATCCACAGCGTGTTGGGCACACCGTCGTTGGCCAAGAAGATGTCACACCAGCCATCGCCGTTAAAATCAGCGCAGAGGACGCCCAACCCTTTGCCAGGCCGCGTTACTAGCTGTGACTCAATCGTCACATCACGAAAGCGGACATTCATCACTGACGAAGATGTGTCATTATTGGTTGATGCGTTTCCCTCGTTATGAAACAACCGGGCGACGACGGTACCGAATGACTGCGGTCCACAAAAATCTTCGCGTCCCCCGGCATCCAGACATTCACGCGACGGATCGTAGTCAAGATAATTGGCGACCACGAGGTCCAACCTGCCATCGCGATCATAGTCTGTGAACGCCAGGGAACTGCCCCAGGCAGGATTCTCCAGACCAACATTTGACACCTCAACGAAACGGACTCGATTGTCCTCAGTCTGATTGAGGAACATCCGAATTCGACCGTACTCGGATAGCACCAAATCGACGCGTCCATCGTTGTTCACATCGCCAGCAGCACAGCCCATGCCGTAGCCGTCGACGCCGAGTCCGGACTCTGCCGAGATATCTACGAACGTCTGGTCGCCCTGTTGGCGAAAAAGCTGGTTGCGAATTTGCGACTCGGGCCCGGCGTTTTGGATCAGATACAAATCGAGTAAGCCGTCGCCATCGCAATCGAATAGCGCAGCGCCGGAACCGATACTACGCGGCACGAAAAACCGCTCGCCACCGGCAACGTGCTTGAAGTTCACTCCCGCCGTTTCCGTGACGTCTTCGAGCAAAGACTGCTGCGGCGCCGCATCGCTAACTGCTTCTGCAACGGTCACTGGCACTCGGGCATCGGCGGCGTGAGACTCTGCATCCCGATGCGCCGCGACCATGTCGGCGTTGGGCCGACAACCGATCGCCGCCAGCGTGAAGACAAGAATCACTAACCACAGCTTGCGAATCATCTCGTAGCCTACTCCGGACAAATCATTAAGACTCAATCCTTGATCTTAACTCGCGACGCGTTGCCATTCACTATGGCAATCTCCGACCGGTCGCGACTTGTCGGCGGCACAAACGAAAAAAGCCGCCCCGAATGGAGCGGCTTTTTTGAGTTTTCTAGAAAGCGATTTTGGAGTCGCTTAGCTGCGGCGACGGAGCATACCGACCAAGCCAGCAGCACCCAGACCGATCAGCGTGAAGCTGGCCGGTTCCGGAACGAACGTGTACAGGACCGTGGTGGTCGGGTCGTTCGCACCTTGAACTTGAATCAGCTGGATGTTGTCGATGTCTTGCGTCGCGTTCGCACCACCGGTGCGGCCACCGAAGACCATACGACCATCGTACGGATTCAAGCCAGGAATGAAGTAATCCGAGTAAACGTCAAGGCTGGTGCCGCCCTGCGCGACGCTCACGCTGACGTTCGAACCACCAGCGACCGGCACAACCGAGATGCTGGCGTGGGTCACCGTGTTGTTGTCGAAAGCGGCAACTGCCATCCCGTCGATCGGGGTGCTGACCAGGGCTGCGTCGTTGAAGTGCAGCGAAACCGAGCTGCCACCTTCACCGCCGTTGTCCCAAATATCAAAACCGACACCGAAGGAGTTCGGCAAGTTGGGCTCTTCGCCAGCGAAGGTGCCGACAGCGCCCGTGGTGCCGTAATCGGCCGAGTTGGCATAGGCGAAGCCGATACCGTCAGCCTTGTCAGTTGCAGGGTCGCCGACACCGCTGATGCGGAAGTCGAAATCGAACTTCATCTGCTTGTAGGAACCGGAGACGAGCTGATCGAAAGCAGCTTGATTTCCCTGGCTGTTGACTTCATTGGTCAAGTTGATGTAACCACCATCCCAGCCGCCCGCAGTCGTGATAGCTGGTCCGGGGTCCGAACCGAACTGTGAGAACGTGATGGTTGCGGCGTTTGCCGAAACCGACACACCCAAGATGGCGGCCAAGCCGGCTGCCAGACTCCAAAGTTGCTTTCGCATGAGACATTCCCCTTGGCACAGGCATCAACCTTCCTTAGCCACCCGTCACCGTCACAATGGGCTACCAGTCCTTAGGTAACCTCCACTCCACCACAATTTGAACCAACAACGAAAAGATTCTTTGAGTGCCTAATCCAACACCCGCAGTTGTCGAGCTGAAGCGTCCGACTCCGCTCACGAACACAAACCACGCACGTAGCTCAAAGCACTGTGTCTGCCCTATTCTTGGAATCTCGCGTTCTTCATCCTTCGCACGTACTGGCGCGGATGCACACGTGTTGCTCAACGAGAGATTCGCTGAGTCGGGCAAATCAGATGCTAATGGAGACACGAACTCGTCTGTGCGTCGCTACGCATACAAGTCCACGGCTTCAGCTCACTAGCGGCCCCTTTGTAGAAATCTTCTAATTGGCGTGCTTGGATTAGCCACCCTGCATTTTGTGCTTACGCATCACATCTTACGTCGACAGACCTTGCCGACACGACTGATGGTATCAGAGAAATCCACATCGTCAAGCGAATCCCCGACAAAAGACTAGATTTCACATTCTTCCCAGACGTCCAAGTCACTCGACTTCCAAGATCTGGCTGGTGGCCGAAAATTCGATGTCGCGGA
>JAGQPK010000819.1 GCA_020426755.1 Planctomycetales bacterium | reverse complement strand
GATTCAGTCAGATCAGTCAGATCAGTCAGATATCCGACCGATCCGTCGGATCTGTCAGATCGGACTGATCCGTCAGATTGTCAGACCGATCAGTCTGATCCGTCTGATCCGTCTGATCGGACCGATCCGTCGGATATCAACCGGACGCCTCAACCATGAACTTCACCGCTGGGCCTGAACATACGCGACCAATTCTGGCCGCCCTGCGGATCTGGTTGCCTGACCACTCGTGGTCAGCATTGCGAAAGCTACTGCACGCCCGGCGCATCGCGATTAACGGTGTGCTCTGCATTGACGAGGGACGCCGACTCACGCCAGGTGAATCCGTCGCCATTCTCGAGCGAGCGTTACCGCCGCCGCCAGGCCTTGATACGGTGGCGATCCGGATGGTCGGTCCGCACTTCGTTGTGGCAGAAAAGCCAGCAGGGATGATCTCCGTACGGCCGCCGCACGAACGGCAATGGCCCTATCAGCGCCGCAAGCAGCAACCGACGCTCGACGAAATCATTCCGCAGCGGCTAGCGCTACACGCTGCCAAGCACAGCACGAAAAAGACTTATCGTGTGCGCCAGCGTCAGCCGCGCCTGTACGCCGTCCATCGCATCGACCGTGACACCAGCGGGCTGCTTGTGTTTGCGCGCACTGATTTTGCTCAACGCGATTTGATTCAGCAATTCGCTGAACACAATACGGTCCGCAAGTATCTGGCGCTGATCCCCGGTACGCTTCCGGATCAAACGGTTCGTTCCACGCTGGTGCGCGATCGGGGCGATGGTCTGCGCGGCAGCGGGGCAGACGACGCACCAGACGGACAACATGCTGTCACTCACTTCACGACGCTACGCCAGCTAGGCAGCCTGAGTGAACTCGAGTGTCGCTTAGAAACCGGCCGCACGAATCAGATTCGCATTCATCTGGCCGAGCTCGGTCATCCCATCTGCGGCGACATCAAGTATCGCGGTCCTTTTGACGCTGCACCACTTGCCGACGAAAGCCACTGCCCGCGTCTCGCGCTACATGCCGCTCAGTTGCGTTTCGCTCATCCGGAAACCGGTGAGCTACTGACGTTTGAGAGCAGTTGGCCAGCGGATATCGCGTCGTTTATTAGCGCGCTCTCGTAGTCTTGCCTTCACGCGGCACCCTTCGCCGTAACGCGTTAGCGTCGGTTTCGCGCAGCACTGCGTGTCGTTCCCCCTCCCGTCGATGGTCTCCACTTCGCGCAACTCAACACCGGGAGGGGGCAGGGGGGGCACCAACTCGATCGTGGCGACTTCGTGCGCATTTGCTGGGAGATGATGTATCTCGTCTGTGGAGATGACTACTGCGCCGCTTTAAACTTTGCGACTGTCGCCCTCCCCCTTTATCCCCCTCCCGGACTGCGTACTGCATGACAGTAGAGAGTCACTTGCGGGAGGGGGAACAGCAGCGTTCGGTCACTACACGCCTCATGCGCGCTATCGCGATGTCGCGTCGAGATGAATATCACGCACTGCCAACCACGCGCCGACGCCGAGCATCAACGCGCCGGTACAAAGCAGACTAACTGCCAGCACACTTTCATCGTCGACGCTTGCGTATCGGAAAACGTAATAGTCCACAGTTGACACCGTCGCTGCGGTGACGCTCACCACGCCAATCGCCAGGATTCCGCTATAGAGCGAACGTCTCACCAGGCAGGATACGGCTGCTGCGCTGAAGTAGGTACAAGTGCACACGGCAGCATAGACTCCGATCTCCTCGCCGCTTACGTGATCCCAACGTACTGCGGCGATGAGGAGCGGCAGCCAGCACGTGATCGTTAACGCTGCAAAACCCACGCCCAGTCGGGTCCAGTACCACTGTGCTGCACTAATTGGACGTGAGCGCCAAAAGCGATTGAGTTGCGGCTGCAAGTCTCCCGCAAAGAGGCTCACGCCCAGGAGCACTGGCAAGATCATGCCCGCGGGGAAGAAGAATCTTGACACGAAGTTGTCATAGAAATACTTGATACCTCCTGCTGGATCCCCTAAACCGATTGCCAGCGACGGCAAGAGCCAAAACCAAACCGGCAGCAACACCGCGAGTGGCGAAACGTCGCGCAGCGATTTCCAAAGCAACGGGTAGCGGGTCATCGTATGCAGTTTGAGCCCTGACCAGGAGATGCGATGCTGTGGATTTGCCGCTAGTGGCCTCAGCGCCGCATCGTATCGGCGAACAAAAATCATTGATGCACAGAAGCACGCGATGGCGTTGATGCAGATGCGCCCCGCTCTCTCGCTAAATTGTTGGCCCGTTGCAGCTGATCCGCCTGGCAATGGAATGTCAAACATCGGGCCGACGGAAAGTAACCCGATTACTATGGTTTCGTTACGATACGGCTGCATCGCGTAGATCGCAAAGATCCCCAGCCAGAGCATGATCGCCATCCACCCGGCCAGTACGGCGCTCACTTCCGTTGCGCGTCCAACGCCCGCAGCGGCGACCCACAGCATGACACCTACTTCGAGAATCATGCCGCTCGCGACGACGATCAACGCATTCGCAAACGGTACTTCGATGCACAGGATCAGAATGGGAACAAACGTCGCCCAGCCGGCGATCATGCACGCAATCAGTCGCACGGTGCCGAGTAGCCGAGTGGAAACCGGCAGGGCCCGAACAAATCGATTGGTGCCGGCGGTGCGATCACCAGTTGCCGCCTGCATCCCGAATAGCGATCCGCTGACGATCGCACCCAAGAAGGCCACGACAGCGCCTTGGGCCAATAATGCGCTATCATTATTTCGGCCACGCGAATCATCAGAAGTAAAGAACAGCATGCAGGTGATGCAGCCGGCAATCAAGAATGAGGCAAACGCTTGCCAGCGCAGTTCGTACAGCTCTTTCCGCAAGAGATGAAGTGTCAGGCCGCGCATGTTTCGTACTCCATCAGAAGCCAGGTTATTGTTCAGGATCAGCGAGCTGCGGTAAGT
>JAGQPK010000818.1 GCA_020426755.1 Planctomycetales bacterium | reverse complement strand
AAGCTGCTCACGTAGCCCTTGCGAAACATGCGTTCGGCGTGTTGCAGCGAGTTCTCCGCGCTGCGCAGGTTTTCCATCGAGATAGTGATCAGCTTGTCCGCGTCCTGCAGACCTTGCTTGAAGGTACCTTCGAGATATTCCTGCACGGCAAGCTTCGCGACTTCAAAGTTCTTCTCCGCTTGGATCTTGGTCGAACGCGCTTTCTCGTAAGCAATCTTCTGCGTGTTGATCGACTCATCGATGACGGAAGCGTCCAGCTCAACCAGCTTGTCGCCCTTCTTCACCGTCGAGCCGTCTGGCACAATCCACAGAATCGAGCTGCCGCCGGCGACCTGACACTTGATGTCAAGATTGCTGGCGCTTTCCAGGTTGCCGTCCTCTGTGACCGTCACCAGCATGTCGTTGGCCGCCACCGTATGCGTCAGCACCGTCAGCCGCTGCCCAGCCGACATCGAAGCAAAATACTGCTGCGCCCCATAGCCGACACCGCCCAGCATTCCGAGCAGCACCAGAAGGCCCAACAACTTCCCCGCCATTCCCGATGACGGTGCTTGCTTGGCAATGGGCTTTGCGGCGACGCTCGAAGCCGGTTTCGGTGGAGTACTAGGAAGCGTTGCCGACATCGATGATCCCCTCGGGTGGATGCATTTCGAACAGGTTGCAACGACGAGAACGTCTGTTGCTCAACGTGGGAGGCGAGCGACTCGATCGAGCCACGTGTGGTTGGCACTGCCGCACGTCAGCAGCGACCAGTAGGACTCGTTGGTGTGCAAGGCCCTACAGTATACCCACGATACCCCCTAAAGGCGAATACGGTTCGCGAGTTTTGACAACACCCGCCAGCCCGCTAGGTTTCGCAACAACTTGGCAGTTTTGTCGCCTTCTCGATGCAGTTTTGCGCCAAGAAAGTTTTGCGCAATACGAGCACGAGTACGAGCACGAACCGACGCTAGCGCGTTGCGGCGAACCACAATGCTGGACCACCAGACGACTCAGTCTTTCAACTGAAACAAGCGACGGAGCGCATCTAGCAAACCGTGAGGAGTCCCGTGTTTCGCCTCATGACGCAGTGACTCAAGCGGCGGGTGCAAGAGTTTGTTCACCAGCCGATCGAACGACGCGCGGATTTCGCTCTCCACCTGATCGTCGACGCTGCCCAGTTTGTTCAACAGGCGCTGCAATTCGGCTTGTTTGACGACTTCCGTGCTTTCTCGCAACTGCTGAATCGCCGGGCCCGTGATGCGGTGATTCCAATCGGCCAGAAAACGTTCCGTTTCCAAGTCGATGATCCGCTGTGCCTTCGGCCACTCCTTCTCGCGCTGCCGGCGGTTCGTTTCGCACGCCTTCTGCAAATCGTCAACCGAATACAAATAGACGCCCAAGCAATCACCGATGGCCGGATCAAAATCGCGAGGCACTGCGAGATCAAGCACAAACAACGTCCGTTGATAGCGATCTGCTTCAATCGCGCGATACTGATCGAGCGTAAAGATCGGCTCGGTCGCGCCGGTCGCCGTTACGACCAAGTCAGCCAAAGTCAGATGGTGCGCCAATTCGTCCCACGGCGCCACTTCGCCGCCAAACTCGGTCGACAATTCACGAGCTCGTTCGAGATTTCGATTGATGATCGTGATCTTCCGCGCGCCTTCATCCACTAGGTAGCGCAACGTCTCACGACTCATTTCACCAGCGCCGATAACCAGCGTCTGCTTGTCGTCGAAGCGTTCGAAGATCTGCCGCGCAAAATCGGCGACGGCGACACTGGGAATGCTGACTCGACGTTGATGAATAGCGGTTTCCGTGGCGACTCGACGAGCAACTCGCATCGCACATTGGAACGCCGCGTGTGTCAGCGGCCCGGTGAACTCACCGTCGCTCGCCAATTGATAGGCCTCTTTGACTTGCGACAGAATCTGCGCCTCGCCCATGACCATGCTATCGAGACTCGCTGCCACGCGAAACAGATGGCGAATCGCTTCATCGCGGTTGCGTTGAAACAGCTCACCCGCAATCTCGGTCGCACGTAATCCGTGGAAGTCGGCAAGAAACTCAATCGCCTCGTCGCCGGTCGGCGCTTGCTCAACGCGACTCGCTGCCGTGTAGAGTTCTACACGATTGCAGGTCGACAACAGGACCGCTTCGGCGTCAGGCCAAGCGGAACGCAAACGGCGTAAGGCTTCCGGAACCTGCTCACGACTGAATGCCAATCGTTCCCGCAGTTCGACGCGCGCTGTGTGATGACTGCAGCCCACGAGTTGTAGCTTCATGCGCCACCTCGTTCGAGCGCTCGCTCGGCATCACCGGCGGCGGCCGGCACATTCTCAACGTCACGGCTGTGCTGCGAGGGCATCCAACGCATCACACCGATCACCATGCCCAGAAACACAAAACCAGCGACGGTCATATACGCGACTTTGCGTCCTTGCCGAGCGGGACGATAAAACGTGTGAAACAGAATCACGGCCACCAGCCACACTAACCACACGAGCGACGCGATCACCACCGGATCCGACCAGGGGATCGTATGCTGCGTGCCACGTCGGACCAGATTCAGCAGCACACCACTGATCAAGCCTAACCCCAACAAGCCCACGGACGCCATCAGACAGCGCTCACTGATCCGCTCGAGCCGCTCCAGACTCGGCAACCACGCCGGCGATGGATTCGGCAGCTTGTGCTTGAGCCGATACGATTGCAATAGATAGAGCAGTCCTGCCATAAAGCCGATCACGACGCAGGCCATGCCCAACGCGAGCGACAAGCCGTGCAACACATTCCACGTTTGCACCGCTTCGGCCGTTCGTGGAAATACGTGCGCCAGCAAGATCATGACCAAACTGGTAGGCAGCAGCAGCAATCCCGCCGCCGGCCGCCGCCCTACGGCGAACACTAACAGGTAGTTGAGCACCACGACCCAAGACAAGATCAAACAGCCGAGGTACCAATTGAGC
>JAGQPK010000817.1 GCA_020426755.1 Planctomycetales bacterium | reverse complement strand
CTGGGGCGTTGCCCCGGAACACATTCCAATTATGTTCGGCGCCGATTCCCTGTTATCTCAACTGAGTGCCATTGGGCTAACGCCTTTCGGCGAACGGACTACGCCGCGGCTGGCGCCTTTTAGCGAACTTTCTTGCGCCGCTGCTGCACATTGCGGCGAATTGATTTGCGCCGCGGTTCATCGTCAAGCATTCCTACTGTTCTTCGCGCAGCTTCGCCTCAAGCTCTAGCAAACGCTGCAGCAAAATCTCGGTTCGTTTACGTTCTGCCTCGAGCGTCTTGCGTTTGTCTTCCACGAGCTTTTTCGCCAGTTTCTTTCCTGACGCATGTTCCTTGCGGATCTTGGCAATGGCGTCTAGGGTTTCTTTGGGAAGTGGTTTGAGCTCCAGTTCACTAAGCTCATCGGCCAATTCAACGACTGCCTCGACATCCACATCAATATCCACTTCCTCCGCAATATTGACGTCAATTTCTTCTTCAACGATTCCATCCTCGTCTGTAATTTCAACGACTGCAGCTTGTGCGGCGGCCTTGGCTGCTTCAAGAGCCGCGCGCCGCTGGGCCTCGTCCATGCGTCCGAGTTCTTTCATGTGTCGGATCGCTTCCTGGGCAACACTTCGTTGTTCTGCGGCAATGTGCTTCTGCTTCTCCTTGATGCGCTCGAAAAGTGCCTTGTCCGGTCCAAGCTTGGGTACTTTTCGAGCAGCTCGTTCCAGTTCATGCGCGATCTGTTCTTCAATCAACTCGTGACGATTCGCAACTTGCGACTCGATCTGAGCTGACAGCTGCTCTAGCTGTGCACGCATTGCTTCGATTTGCGCCTGTTGTACGGCCAAACGCTCATCAAACTCGTGTTCGATCTGTTCGCGGTATTCGGCGATCACGTCATCTGTTTGCTCTTCGTCGCCTGGTTGGCTACGCAGCATCTTCTCCAAGCGGAGGCGAAGTTGTTGCCGTTGATCACGGCTAGCCTCTGCCCGCTTACGTAGCTCATCAACTCGATCGCGAATGGCCTTGCGATTTTCGCGAATGATCACGGTTTGTCCTGCTTCGCCGGAACGCAAGGTGACGGAAGTTGGTGGCGTGGGTGCGGTGGGCGCGACCGGAGCGCCGGGAGCACCTGGGGGAGCAGCGATAACATTGACGGACGTTGGTCCGGAAACCGCTGGCGGCGCGTCCGTGGGAGCCGCGATGGTGATGCTGTTGGCGCCGGACGATATGGTCGTGCCTGTCGCATCGCTGGAAACCGATGTCGCTCCGCTTGAGCCCGTCGTTGTCGCAGACGCAGCATCACTACTCGAAGCCGACTCGGTTTCGCTTGTCGGAACACTATTCGTTTGTGCGTGCAGCAGTGGTGTTGCGCCAATGAGCATTGCCGACATTGCTGCGCCGCCAATTACCGCTTGCCAGGACATTGAGTGTCGTCGCATCGATCGTTTCTCCGAAGGGAAGGAAGGTTGTTGAGTTGTTTCCGAAGTGGTGCCCTCTCCCTGCCGCCTCCCGGTATCCGCGTGAGGTGGATGCCAACTACGGGAGCGGCAACAAACTGGCTCTTGGTTTTGAATGAACTGACGCACTCGCGACTGCGGCGAACAAACTCTATTCGTTCAGTTCATCCGGCAGTGGTGTAACTAAGTCGCGCATCAGCAAATCATGTTGTCGTTGGAGTACATCCAAGTCGGTTTGCAACCGTTGTAGTTCTGCGTCAAGTTCGTCCAGTTGCGCAAGTGGTGTCAGTGGCTGCACCGCATCTTTGATTTGCGCATCGGGTTCCGCCGTCGCAGCGGCCAACGCCTGCGCTGACAGTACCTCGAGGGCTCGCTGCTCATGTACGGCGATTGCACGCTCCTCGGCCGCGCGGGCACGCATTAGCTGTGCGGTTGTACGCTGTCGCCAGATCCATACTCCGCCTACGACGAGAAACACAATCATTATTGTCAACGCGGCGGCAATGAGTGCCACAATAGTGTCAGACGACACCGGTTGCGCGCGACGTGGTTGCAGTTCGACTGGCAGCGGCCATGCTTGCGGTTGCTGTAGGTGGGCGATCGACTGTTCCAGCAATTGTGCCACTTGCTCTGCATCTTGAAAACGATCCGCTGGAGACTTTGCCATCAGGCGTTCAATTAAGATCGACAGCCAAATCGGCACCTGCGGGTTGACTTCGAGCAGCGAGCGTGGCTGAGTGTCAGTGATCTTTCGTAAAATTCCGTAGCTCGTTTCAGCTCGAAAAGGCGGCCGACCGGCGCAGGCGGTGTACAGGACACTGCCCAGGCTGAACAGGTCGCTGCGGCTATCGATCGCGTCACCGCGAGCCTGCTCGGGTGACATGTACTGCGGTGTGCCGGCAATGAGGCCAGTGCGAGTCAGTGAGGCATCGTCAACGGCGCGAGCCAGCCCAAAGTCGGTTAGTAAAGCGCGCTGCACGCCTTGCTCGAGTAAAATGTTTGCAGGTTTGACGTCGCGATGCACAAGTCCTTGTGCGTGGGCCGCGGCCAAGCCGCGTGCCATCTGCAAGCCAATTCGCAGCACGTCGATCGTTTCCAGTTTGCCGACACGATCAATGCGTTGTTGCAAGGATTCGCATTCGATGAATGGCATCACCAGATAAGGCAATTTGGCTTGCGAATCGACCGAAAAAATCGGCATCACGTTCGCGTGCATGATCACGGCTGCCGCTTGTGCTTCCCGGGCGAACCGTTGACGCGCCGCGCCGCTGGTAGCCAGATGAGGTGCCAACACTTTGACAGCGACGGGCCGATTAAGCGCCGGCTGAAAGCCCTTTAGCACCATGCCCATGCCGCCATGCCCAATCACTTGCAAGATATCGATTTCGCCGAGTCGTCCGAGCGAATCCTGGGCTGTCGGTGGGTTGAGGAAATCAACTGCGAAATCCAGTGGTGATGCGCAGTACGAATCGAGATCATGCGGATGGTATTCGGTATCGCCTAAGCC
>JAGQPK010000816.1 GCA_020426755.1 Planctomycetales bacterium | reverse complement strand
CGGGGAAGCGCAGCAAGTCTCAGCAAGTAGATCAACAAACGCTTTCGCGATCGACCTGCCTCCCCTGCCCTTCGATCGAAACTGCACCTGACGGTCAATGAATTGGCGATTCCCCTTGACCAGCCGATCTGCGTTGCGTTCTCCGCAGAAAAGAATCGGCAATGCGGCGACACCTTTCGGCTCTTTCGATTCAACGGCCGACCACAGTCAACTCCGATACTTCGCGCCTCAACAAGTGAATTGCGAGGCCAAGGCCAACGCCATCAAACAGATTGATTGCTGGCCGACCACTACGGCAAGCGGGTGCAGAAAAACATCTTGCCGTCGCCTTGCCAAATCGGCATTCGCTCCTTCAATCTACCTGACAGAACGATGAACGTACTTGGCCAAGTATCTCTCATCAATACTTATTGAACCTATCGTGAACAAACTAGTGAACTGAGTAAGGGAGAGTATCATGCGTCGATTGAGTTCATGGCTGTGTGGATTTGTATTACTGGCCGCCGCAACGACAGCGAGTGCCAAGGACATCGTGGACACAGCCGTAAGCGCCGGCAGCTTCAAGACACTCGCGGCAGCACTGACGACCGCCGAGCTCGTTGAGCCGTTGAAGTCGAAAGGTCCGTTCACAGTTTTCGCCCCAACTGACGAGGCCTTCGCGAAGCTGCCCAAGGGTACGGTTGAGGAGCTACTGAAGCCAGAGAATCGTGATCAATTGGTGGCCATTCTCAAGTATCACGTCGTCGAAGGGAAAGTGCCGGCCTCCAAGGTCGTGTCACTACACGACGCCAAAACGCTTAATGGCGAGAGCGTCAAGATCACCGTGAAGGACGGTAATGTGAAAGTAGATGACGCCGAGGTCGTGAAAACCGACATCATGTGCGACAATGGCATTATTCACGTTATCGACGCGGTCATTCTACCGCCGAAGAAAACGTCGCAGCGACCTGCAGCATCTAGCGTTCGTTAACGTGCGTTGTGAGTGGAAACGCGGACGCTCCACAGGGAGCGTCCGTTGCTGTAAAGTCAAACGTTAACCGCATGCTTGGCGGTTGATCGTTGCGGGTCGGATCGGGATTGGTTACAACGTGGGCAGACGTTTCCCGCCCCGCTCCTGCCAATCTTATAAGTCCCAATCCATCATGCGAGCAACCGCGACCGCGCTGGTACTTTCTTTGCTCCTTGCCGCCACGAGCATAGCCTTAGCACAACCCGTTCCAAATCTCGTCACCGACGCGAGTCTTGTGCGGACTGGTTTTCAGCAATCCGGCCCGCGCGGCTCTGCATTCGATCTCAAGACCGATTTTGTGATGTCCTATGGCATTGACTCTTCAATGCCAGATCGGCTGGCCGATTGGCAACAAGCGGGTTACGTTGCTCACTTAATGACAGGGGTTTCGTGGGGCCAATACCAGTCGTTTCTTGACGGCCATTTTGATGGACGCCAGCACTGGGACGAAGCGCAGGTTGATCCGAGCGACAAACAGATCCTTCATGGACCTCGCGTTCCCTACATGGTTCCTTCGATCGCATTCAGTCGATATCTGGAGGACGGCGTGCGACAGGCGATAGATGCCGGCGCCGTCGCGATCCATCTGGAAGAACCCGAGTTCTGGGCCCGCGCTGGCTTCAGCCCTGCCTTTCAGCGAGAGTGGCAAATCTACTACAACGAGCCTTGGAAACGGCCAGACGAAAGTGTCGACGCGCAATACCGTGCCAGCCGACTAAAGTATTATCTCTATCAGCGCACACTCGACCGCCTCTGTTCTGCAATGAAAGAGTACGCGCTCGTCAAACACAATCGCGCTATCCGTTTCTACGTACCGACCCACAGTTTACTCAACTATACGCAATGGCAAATCGTCAGCCCGGAATCCTCACTCCTGGACTTGCCGGGCGTTGACGGATACATCGCGCAAGTTTGGACGGGCACGGCGCGGACCGCTAATACCTACGCTGGGCGGACTGCAGAGCGCACGTTCGAGACTGCGTATCTTGAGTATGGTGTGATGCAGGAACTGACGCGCGGGACGAATCGGCAGATGTGGTTCTTGCACGACCCAATCGAAGACAATCCACGACATGATTGGACCGACTATCGAACGAACTACATTCGCACGCTGGTCGCCTCATTGCTACATCCGCACGTCGCTCAATATGAAGTTGCCCCTTGGCCCAGCCGTATTTTCCAAGGCCGTTTTCCGCAAGGGCAACCACAAGCCACAACAATACCCGCGGACTACGCCACAACCTTGGCCGTAGTTTTCAATCAACTCCGTGACCTACAGCAGGAAGAGGTGGAGACATTTGACGCCGCGGACACGGTCGGTGTCTTCCTTGCCGATTCGGCCATGTTCCAACGTGCTGAGCCGGCCTTCAGCTTAGGACTTACTACGGATAAAGATGACGTCTCGCGTCAGACAAGATTCGAAGCGCGAAATCTTAGCAGCTTCTATGGACTCACCCTGCCATTGCTCAAACACGGTATCCCCGTCCGCCCAGTCCAACTCGAAAATGTCGTCCGTGTGCCCGGCTATCTCGACGGCTACCAAACGTTAGTCCTGAGCTATGAGTTTATGAAACCGTTCTCGCCTGGCATCCACCTAGCGCTAGCAGCCTGGGTCGAACAAGGAGGAACTTTGATCTACGTTGGTGCGGACACCGATCCTTTCCACGGCGTACGCGAATGGTGGAACCAGAGCAAACGCCATTATGGCTCGCCGAGCGAACACCTATTCGAGAGTCTCGGTTTGCTTACCAGCCCTCCCACAGGAACATACTCCGTTGGCAAGGGAGCAGTTATTGTCCAACGAGTACATCCCGCCTACTACACACGCTCAACAGAGAATGCCCAGGAATGGCGTAATGTCGTGAGCCAAGCCGTCAGCCTACAACATGGCCAGTGGCGCGCAGGCAACTCGCTGCAAATACGCCGCGGGCCATACATGATCGCGGCT